>JAGIAP010000612.1 GCA_017744805.1 Chitinophagaceae bacterium
TTCAATACCTGCAGGGTGATCATCTTCATATATTTCGCCCTGATCCCGTACCGGCCGGGATGGCTGAGATTATTGATGGCATTGAGCTTTAGCGCAGAGGTCACATCGGCATAGGGCATGGTGTTCTTTTCATTGTCCGCAAGGTCACCGGCAGGGTCTACCGGATCATCGAAATCTGCCAGCGAGCGATCGACGGTAGCATCCATGAACTGCCCCGTGCGCGGACCTGAAATGAAGAACCATCCATACCAGTACCAGCTATCGTTGGCATTCTTATGCCATTGGAGATGGCGTTTGTATCCTTCTATGAATTGTTGTGTCATTCCGGGCCTGGGGCTCCAGGTCACGAACTGCGCAAGGGTCCTGTCCTGGGCAGATACCGCAACAGGCAGCAATATCAATAAGAAGATAAGGTGCTTCATTTTTTATTTAAAGATAGGAAGGGAGCGAAGGGTTCCGCATATCGGTTATCCTTTTTAGATGATGCTTAACATCTTGCCTGCCTCCCAATAAAAAGGGAGCCTTCTTTGGAAAGGCTCCCTTTGATGCATTCAGATTATTCTAATATTTTGCCGACTGATCTGCTTTCGGTAAGGATGATCTGATGAACTTACGGATATCCTCATTCGAAGTTTCAAGGTCGGCCTTCCGCAAGTACATCATATGGCCGCTCCGGTAGCCAACAAAACTGAGCCTGTCTTTCAGTTTGCCACTGGGGTCGATATTCCACATGCTGTATTTCGCATTGAAATAATCACAGGCGCCGTCGTAGTAGCCACTCTGGATCATCACTTTCAGCCACGGGTTCTGTGCCATGGCCTGGCGGAGATTTTCGCCGGTGCGGTCCTGCGTTCTGTCCCAGGGATTAACAGGTCCGAACATATTGTACTTGAGATCGGTCTTGTATTTCAGCTCTTCCCTGAGGTACATATTGATGGGAGGGGTGAATGAATGGAGCCAACTGGTGAGCTCGGCATTGAAGTCGGGGCTCTCGCTGCCATCGCTGCGATCGATACCAAGATAGCGGCTATCGAGCCTTCCCACGGTGTATCCTTTATCGCGAAGTAATTCTTTCCAGAACTGGTTCACGGGTAGTACCAGGTTATTCCGGTAGATCACATCTTCAGAAATACCGGAGTAACGTGCGATCTTTTTGGCCAGTTCTTTTTTCTTTGCATCCTCCATGAATCCACCTTTGGCCAGTGCAGGCAGCAGTTCATTCACGGTGAATTCTTCCACTTCAGGAAGCATGGCAGTAAGGTCTTTTTGTTGGAGGGATGGTTCCAGTTTTTTATGATACCAGGCGGTGGCGGCAAAATAGGGGAGGCGGTTGGCGCCACTCACGGGGCCTGAACGTTCGATGTCCAGTTCGGTGGGCGATACCAGTATCACGCCGTTGAGGTACATCCAGTGTGCATTCTGCAATTCCAGCGCGAGGCCTGAAACCCTTGTTGTACCGTAGCTTTCGCCGATCAGGTATTTGGGGGATGCCCAGCGGTTATTGCGGTTCACGAATGTATTGATCCATTCCCCGAGGTACTTGATATCGGCGCGTGTTCCGAAGAACTTGGTGCCAGGCGTATTCTTGTCGATGATGCGGGAAAAGCCTGTATTCACGGGATCTACGTATACGATGTCCGCTACATCCAGGATGGAGTAGGGGTTCTCTTTGTATCCATAGGGTTGAACGGGATAGCCTTCATCATCGATATTGAGCAGGCGGGGGCCGGTGTAGGCGATATGCATCCATACCGATGCGGAGCCGGGGCCGCCGTTGAAGGAGATCACCAGTGGGCGGGTGGATCTGTCCTTCACATCGCTGCGCTCATAATAGGTGTAGAAAACACCGGCGATCACTTTGCCATCATCGTCCCATACAGGAATGGTACCCGTGGTGGCACGATAGGGAATTCTCACACTCTTGAC
>JAGIAP010000613.1 GCA_017744805.1 Chitinophagaceae bacterium
GCCGTCCTGCGCGCAGGAATATTGCGGCAACGGCGTCAACGGTTCGCGGCGTATCGACGGTCTCAAAAAAGCCGTGAAGTGCTTTTACGAAGCACTGGAAAAGGTGGCGAAAGATCATTTCCCGCCAAAACCATAAAGACTGGCAACAATGAGCGATATCCTCTCTTCCTTCATGGCCAAAAGCACAATCAAGGCTGGTGATCTTGAACACCGCCGGAAAGTGGCTTTCAATATCAGTCGCTACGATGCTGTTGTGCCCATCGGCAAACAACAATTCCATGATGTTCACCTCGCCCGCGAAAGGGCCAAGAACGTGAAATGGAGGGCGATGGAAATGCTTGATCAGTACCTGGAAGAGTTCGAGTCCAATATCTCCAGGCGTGGCGCCAAAGTGATCTGGGCCGAAGATGCCAAACAAGCCCTGGAAGAAGTGATGAAGATCTGTGAAGAGAAGCATTGCAAAACCATCGTGAAGAGTAAGAGCATGGTGACCGAAGAGATCCATCTCAACGATTACCTGGAGAAGAAAGGCATCGAGAGTGTTGAAACGGACCTGGGAGAATATATCCAGCAACTGGATGATGAGCCCCCTTATCATATCGTGACGCCTGCCATGCACAAGAGCAAGGAGGATGTTGCCAAACTTTTCTACGACAAGCTGGGAACTGCGCCCAACCTGAGCCCCAGTGAGCTCACCCTGGTAGCGCGTGAAAAGCTCCGCAAGAAATATGTGGAGGCAGAGATCGGTATCACCGGCGCCAATTTCATCATTGCCGATATAGGTGGGATCGCTGTTACGGAAAATGAAGGCAATGCAAGACTGAGCTGCGCCTTCCCCAAAACGCATATCGTGATCTGTGGCATCGAGAAGATCATTCCTTCCGTTACCGATCTCGGACTATTCTGGCCCCTGTTGGCAACCTACGGAACAGGACAGCGCATTACCGTGTATAATACCATTGTTACCGGTCCAAAGCAGTCCAATGAGGTAGATGGCCCCGAGGAAATGTATGTGATATTGCTGGACAATGGCCGTACCAATATCCTCGCCAACGAGAAAACAAGAGAAAGCCTTTACTGCATCCGTTGCGGCGCCTGCCTCAACGCCTGCCCTGTATACAAGAATATCGGCGGGCACGCTTATGGCACCACCTATAGCGGCCCGATCGGCTCTGTTATCACCCCGCACCTCAAAGAGCTGGATGAATGGAAGCACCTCAGCTATGCCTCTTCGCTTTGCGGAAACTGTACCGAAGTCTGTGCCGTCAAGATCAACCTGCATGAGCTATTGCTGGAAAACAGGCATGAGGCCGTGGAGGAAGGCGCCAATAGTTTTGCCGAGAAGATCGCGTGGAAGGTTTGGAAGAAGGCCAGCCTAAACCGCAAGATGATGAATATGGGCAGCCAGAAAATCAAGAACTGGGCGGTGAACAAGATGTTCAAAGGATGGACGGCGCATCGCGGCGATCTCAGCTTCCCTGAAAAGACCTTCAATGAGCAATGGAAAGAACAATTTGAACCAAAGAAAAAGTAATTCGAAATAAGCTATAAGAACAACTGGTCAACCAATGATCAGGACTATCCCTGGAAGTGGATTTCGAAACATTGCGGTTATTCCGAACAACGGAAGCATTCGAAATAGTAGAAGTTCAATCGAATTTGATTCATATCAATGCCTGCGGGAAATCCTCTTATCTTTTTTCAAGTCCCCGATAGGATTATCAACCGACTTTTATATTTTGTGTAACTGATGCTGCTGCTCTACACTCATACTGTTACACCGCGGTTGGAATATATCGTTGATTTTTTTAGCAGGGAATTGTTTGATGAACCAATAGAGGTCACTTCCAGTCGCGCCGCTTACAACGCTAGTATTCAACCCAGGATAAATTACTCCGGTCAGGCTTTCTCT
>JAGIAP010000614.1 GCA_017744805.1 Chitinophagaceae bacterium
GGCGCAGTGCGTGTTGTGAGAGGATCATCTTTCCATTCATATAGCCGCTTCCTACCATTCCCATGATGGCGCGGTCCTTTCCTTCAAATTTGAACTCTTCGTTGAAGGTATCGGGGTAGATCAGCACATCTGTCAGATTGCGGTACTCCCATTCCGGAAATCCGAAAATGGGGATCACGGCGCTGCTGGCCACATAGATCCTGTCGCGTTCTTCCAGGGTAGCGCCGATGCCCTGGATGCGGACATTGGCGAGGAAGGCGCCGATCTTTTCCCGGAATCTTTGCTTGTCGGGCTCATTCAGGCGTTGATAGAACCGAACATGATTGTCGAGTATATCGATGTCTTCTTTGGAAAGTATCACCGGCGCTTTTTGTTTCGGTTTCCATTTCCAGATGATCACACAAAAAACGGCAATGCCTGCCAGGATATAGATAGGTACCATAGGTTTTTAGTTAGAAATTTTCATAGATGGCATGGAAGGTAGTCTGTAATGCTGTATTGGTAGTTGGTGTGGAAGGATATTTTTTGAGTTGCTCCTTCACATTGGCCACGCGCTTTTCAAAAACAGGATGTGTGCTGAGAAAATTGACAACCGTTCCCTGTCCTTTCGAAGCATCGTTCAACAGGTTCATGAGTCGCACCATTCCTTCCGTGTCCACTTTATTCTCGTACATCAGCTTCAAGCCATTATCATCTGCGTTAGTCTCCAGCTCTCGTGAATATTGCAGTCCTTTCAGTTTATCAGCATTTTCCACCAGCACGGAAGTGATCCCAGAATCACTTCCTATAATCAGGGCCAGGAACATTTGCCGGGCCAGGTTGCGGAAGAGGCCGTTCAGGGAATGCCTGAGCTCCACATGTGAGGCCTCGTGGCCCAGCAGGGCGGCCAGTTCTTCCGGTGTTTTCATATTATCGAGGATGGCATCGTACACTACGATATGTCCACCCGGGATAGCGAAAGCATTTACCTCAGGGCTCTGTACCACCGTGATCTCGATGGGATAGCCCGTTTTATAGTTCAGTTCCCGATAGAACTGGTTCAGCAACCTGGTTTTGGCAGTATCTATCTTGTAACCCTGGATAGTGGCATCATACATCTGCTGCCCGATGCTGATCTCCGTTTCTTTGGAAAATGAATCGGCCACTTTGCCGCCTAACCAGGGCGCGATCCAGATATATCCGATGAGTATCAATCCGCAGATGATGCCCGTTATGAGCACCAGTTTGCTCAGCAAGGAATTGAAAGCGCGTGCCGGCGCATTGCCTGCAAATTTCTGGTGACTGAAATTCTTTTTGATGGCCTTCAATAGTTCCGGGTCGCTGAAACGCAGGGTGGACGTAGCGCCTGAGGGATAGCGGTAGTGCAGGATATTACCGGTAGGCGTGGTTTCCAGTTGTTGGATATGGTCTCCTAACCAATGTTCTTCCTGTATGGTATTGTGCTCATCCGTATACCTGATAGTGAGGGTAACCGTGGATAAGATGACAGTGGCGGGGCCATTGTTGAAAGAGGCGGAATATGTTGTGGTCATTTCTTTGATTCAATGCTGATATTCCGCTAAAATACAAAAAACAAAACCTTGAAGATTGAACCGTTCGTAACCACCGGCGGATCAATCGTTCAAGGTTTGTTACACCGAAAAAATCCATCCATATGCGATAAAGATTCCCCACCTGTAACAGTCGCATACGGGAAGTCCCGAAAGGATGGAATAAGATCTGGTTTAACGGTCAATAGCTTGATCGAATGCAATGGCAAGCTACATACAAAAGGCTGCCTCACCTTACGTAGAACTACGGGAAAGGGTGCGTGGTTTATCTGGAAATTGTTATTATTTATTGGGGCTGTTTTTGGGAGGTAGGTGGGGCGGCTGAAGAAACGAACCGGCGCTTTTTGAG
>JAGIAP010000615.1 GCA_017744805.1 Chitinophagaceae bacterium
GAGACAGCCCATGATCTCCGGATGTGTTTTGGCCAGCTCACAAAGGAAACGGGTTTCCACTTCTTCCTGGCTGGCCTGAATGGCCACCAGGCCGTCAACTCCGTTGCGTTTAAGGGTGAGGCTGAGATGTTCAGGCAGGTAATCCTGTTGAAGCACTTTCATATCGTCTGTGATCCAGGCATCTCTCGTGCGGTTGAATTTCCAGAAATGAACATGGGAATCGATGGTCATGGCATGATATTTAAATGATTTCTAATTCAATTAGCACGGTCAGGACAGGCATACTAAGATACGGAGGAAAAAACACTAACGCCCATTAGCTTTTTAGCCTAAATTTGCAAGGCAATTTCGTGAATGCTTACTTGCTATGGATAATATAACCACAAACAAAGTCCGTATAGTTACGGCTGCCTCCTTATTCGATGGACATGATGCTGCTATAAATATCATGCGACGGATAATGCAGGCCAAGGGCGCTGAGATCATACACCTGGGTCATAACCGTTCCGTGGCTGAGATAGTGGAATGCGCCATCGAAGAAGATGTGCAGGGCATCGCAATTACCAGTTATCAGGGAGGTCACGTAGAGTTCTTCAAATACATGAAGGACCTGCTTGATCAAAATGGTTGTGGCCATATCAAAATATTCGGTGGCGGTGGTGGTACCATCCTGCCTCAGGAGATCACTGAGCTCCATCATTATGGTATCACCAAGATCTACAGCCCGGATGATGGTCGTAAGATGGGACTGGAAGGCATGATCCAGGATGTGATAGATCAATGTACCCTTCCGCCTGCCCCTGCAGAAAAAACAAAAAATACGCCTGCATACTGGAAAGCCCCCGAAAAATGGAATGGCAAAGCTCCGCTGGGAGAGGCCAAAGATATCCGCCGCATCGCCAGGGCCATCACCCTTGCGGAGAGCGGCCTCAGCGGTAAAGAGGTTTTGAACGGAACTGCCGCCAAAACCGATCCCAATAAGAAGACCCCTGTACTGGGTATCACCGGCACCGGTGGTGCTGGTAAAAGCTCGGTAACGGATGAGATCGTTCGCCGTTATCTGAACACCTTCACAGATAAGACCATCGCGGTGATCTCTGTGGATCCGTCCAAGAAGAAGACTGGCGGTGCTTTGCTGGGTGATCGTATCCGCATGAACAGCATCAGTTCGCCCCGCGCTTACATGCGTTCCCTCGCTACCCGCGAAAGCGATGTTGCCCTCAGCGAGCACGTGCAGGAAGCCATCGATATCTGCAAAATGGCAGGTTTCGATTTCGTGATCCTGGAATCTGCAGGTGTTGGTCAGAGTGATGCCAGTATCCTCGAATTCTGCGATGTGAGCATGTACGTGATGACGCCGGAATATGGCGCTGCATCACAACTCGAGAAGATCAATATGCTCGATTATGCCGAAGTGGTCTGTATCAATAAATTCGATAAAGCAGGCGCCCTCGATGCCTTGCACGATGTGCGCAAACAATACAAACGTAATCACCAGCTCTGGACTGCCAAAGATGAGGACCTGCCCATCGTAGGCACCATCGCTGCACAGTTCAACGATACTGGCGTGAACGAGCTCTTCGAGAAACTGATGCTCAGTATCGAAACAAAAACCGGCGTTTCCTTCGGCAATATCGAACAACATGCGCATACGAAGGATACTACTACCAAGAGCCTGATCATTCCACCTAATCGTGTCCGTTATCTTTCCGAGATCGCGGAGAACAACCGCAGTTACGATGCCTGGGTGAAAGAACAATCCAATCTCGCTACCAGGCTGTATCAGTTGAAAGGCGTGATGGATGCGGCAGCCAAAGCGAGCTATGTTACAAACCTGCAACAATTGTACAAGAGCCTGGAAGAGAAACTGCATCCC
>JAGIAP010000616.1 GCA_017744805.1 Chitinophagaceae bacterium
CCTCCGCGGGCCGGGCGGCACCACCATGCACTGGCTGGGAAGTACGCCCAGGATGCGTAACCTGGTTGTTTTGCGCCGGGAGGGTGAGAGCCGGCTACGGCCCAGATCAGGCCCTGGGTATAGGCTTTTGGGCTCACCACAATATTGCCCCAGTTGCCGAGATACCACATCCTGATGATGTTCTTTGTAATACCATTGAATTTTGAATCGGGCATGAGATTGTTTTTGATCTCATGCTGTAGTTGGGTAGGATCGTCCTTGTACTTGTTCATGATCTCTGCGGCCTGTTCCAGGAACGCATCGGCCACTGCCAGGCTGTTCTGGTTCATCAGTACTTCAAAGTAAGGTTCCAGCATACCAGTGCTTTCCAGTTCGATCTCGGTAAAGCCTGTGAGGCAAACGGAGATCTTCAAAAAAGTAATCACTTCACTTTTTCGGGTCATGGTCTTCGGTTTTTATGGTTGAATAATAGACAAAACAATACCGGGCCGGTTGCAATGCAACAGGCATTGATTGGGCGCAGCGCATGGATATGGCTGCGTTTGAATACCGGGTTGACGAATTATGACATATACCACTTATTCCCGTTCAATAAGTGCGATCCATGCATTTTGCCGGAGAGTTGGAATTCAGGAATTCAATAAAGATCCTGTTGCAATAATCAGAAGCGTTAAGGAGCGGATAAGAATGGTTTCGAAAGTCGGAGCTGATAGAATTTGAGCGTGCTGCTAAACGGAGCGATAGTCAATAATGATGCTAACCTACAGATTTAGGATCAAAAAAGAAAAGGTGTTTTTGCCTGATGTAGTAACAGGTTACCGGAAAATAGAAAAAAATAATACTACACTGTAAAGCATAACCGAATTATATCCCAATGTTGGAAGATGAAATGGTAAAATAGATCAGTACTTCAACAAGAACATACTGACTGCAGTATCATCGATGATCGTTTCTTCTTGTTGCTGACAAAAGGGGAGCAATTTTTCAATGAAAGGTTTTGCCATGAGGCGTTGCGGTGTAGAGAGGATGATGGTAGCGCCTTGCTGAAGGAATCTTTGCAATGTCCGGTTCAGAGCGTCGAATTCAACAGTGTCATAGTTGACATCACTGAGCAAAACGATATCTGCCTGGCAATTGTCGGGAAGATGGTTCCAGTTCAATTTGATGCAGGAAATATTGCTGAGTTGCAGATATGCGGCTGATCGCTGCATGGTGGCAACGGCTTCATCCAGGTAATCGCTGCAGCAAACTGAAGTAGCATTGCGGGCAGCCGCAAAGGAGGGGAGGCCAAGACCGGCAGCCAGCTCCAGCACCGTTTTGTTCCTGGTGAGCGATGGATGTTGATACAAGAAATCTGTCATCGCCAGGGCGGCAGGCCAGATCCTGGTCCAGTGAGGAAAGGGGATATTCTCGTTTTCCTGTTTTTGACGGAAATAGTTTTCCTGTACTTCCTGTGGGTTGGGTACAAAAAGTTGCATGGAATAGCCCGCTCTTTCGATAGATTGTAATTGCAGAGATGCTGTCATAACCAGAGATAACCTGTAAAGTAAGTGCATTTTTACCAGCCGTGCTTTTGTCTTTTTTTATCGTAATCGCTTAATAGAATAATGTTCTACTTTTAGTGAATGGAAAAGATCACACCCGCCGATATCCGTTATCCGGACCTTGCCAACAAACGGTTCAACAAGCGTTTCAGTGGCAAACCAGATCATATTTTCCTGCCGCAATCAACCCGGGAGGTGGTGGAAGCTGTACAGGATGCAGTTGATAACAAACAAAGGGTAACGGTGAGAAGTGGTGGTCATTGCCTGGAAGGATTTGTGTCTGACCCCGCCGTGAAAGTATTGATCGATATGAGCCTCAT
>JAGIAP010000617.1 GCA_017744805.1 Chitinophagaceae bacterium
TTGTCCACCGCCCACACAGGCAGTTACGATCCCATACTTCTTATTCAATCTTTTCATATCATTCGTGATCTGAATGGTCAGTTTAGCGCCGGTACATCCCAGCGGATGGCCCAATGCAATGGCACCACCATTGATGTTGACGATACCAGGATCGATCTCCAGCTTGCGGATCACAGCCAAGGCCTGTGAAGCAAAAGCCTCATTCAATTCCACCAGGTCGATCTGCCCCAGGTTCATATTTGCCTGCCGCAATACTTTGGGAACCGCTTCAACAGGGCCAATACCCATGATCCTTGGATGTACCCCTGCAGAGGCACAAGCCACCAAACGCGCGATGGGCTTCAATCCCAACTGATTCACCAATCTTTCGCTCATCACTACAACAAAGGCCGCTCCATCGGAGGTTTGCGAAGAGTTGCCGGCTGTAACACTACCGTTCACCGCAAACACGGGTTTGAGTTTTGCCAGGGCTTCCATACTTGTATCGGGCCTTGGGCCTTCATCAGTATCCACTACATAACTTTTTACAGCACGTTTCCCTTTTTCGTTCACATATACCTGTTCTACATTGATGGGCAGGATGCCGCTTTTGAAATATCCGTTCTTGATGGCACTGATCGCTTTCTGATGGCTTTGATAGGAGAATGTATCCTGGTCTTCACGACTTACATCATATTCTTTGGCCACCGCTTCCGCTGTAAGGCCCATGCCCAGGAAATAATCGGGCTCATCCTTTGCAATGGCATAGGAAGGGACGGGTTTCCATCCTGAAGTAGGGACCAGGCTCATGCTTTCGGTACCGCCAGCCACAATGCATTCGGCCATACCAGTGCGGATCTTGGCAGTGGCAATGGCGATAGTTTCCAGGCCGGAAGCACAATACCGGTTCACTGTCATTCCCGGCACTTCGATCCCCAGGGCTTTGGCGGCGATCAGCCTGCCTACCTGTAAGCCCTGTTCCGCTTCAGGAACAGCATTTCCCACGATCACATCATCCACCATCTTCGGCTCCAGGCCAGGCACAGAAGCTACCAACGATCTGATCACTTCAGTGGCCAGATCATCCGGACGATAGAAACGGAATACGCCTCTCTTCGATTTACCTACTGCGGTGCGATACCCTGCTACGATATATGCTTCCTGCATAAAATATGTTTAAATGAATTATTAGTTGTTTATGCAACCTTCTATCTCAAAGTTAATAACCCTTTTTCTTCCGGCCAAATAGCTGTGCATTAAAGTTGCAGTATCTTCGCCCCCCAATATGTACCAGTTAATTCGCAATTTACTATTCCTTTTTGAAGCAGAGAGTGTGCACTATTTTGCAATGAACACATTCAGGATGGGTTGCCATATCGGCTTCATCCGCAAGATGCTGGCCGCTTCTTTCAGGCCTTCATCCGTTACCCCTACCACAGCCTTTGGCCTTCATTTCCCTAACCGTATCGGGCTTGCTGCCGGATTCGACAAGAACGCCCGTTATCTCCGTGAGCTGGAAGTGATGGGCTTCGGGTATGTCGAGATCGGCACAGTCACTCCCCTGCCTCAGGCAGGGAATGATAGGCCCAGGCTTTTCCGCCTTCCGAAAGACAAGGCCCTGATCAACCGCATGGGCTTCAATAACGATGGTGTGAAACTGATTGCCGGAAGATTGAAAAAATGGAAAGAACAACATGCTTCTTCTCCCCTGATCATCGGTGGCAATATCGGTAAGAACAAAGTAACGCCCAATGAGGATGCCTGGAAAGATTATGAGATCTGCTTCCGTGAGCTGTACGATGTAGTGGACTATTTTGTAGTGAACGTGAGCTCTCCCAATACGCCTGGGCTTCG
>JAGIAP010000618.1 GCA_017744805.1 Chitinophagaceae bacterium
GGTTTCAGGAGGGCATGTGCATCCGAACAAAACGCCTTTCTGCGAAGCCGTTGAAATGAAGAAATACCTGGTAGAAGTGCTGAAGATCCCCTCGTCCGATATCATCATTGAGCCTCATGCCAGGCATACTACCACCAATCTCCGCAATGCGAATCGCCTGGTGTACCAATTCAAAATGCCTGCCAACAAACCTGTGATGATCGTTTCAGACGCTTCACAAACGAGGTATATCAATGGGAATATGAAGGTGCGGATACAAAAAGAACTGGGTTATCTCCCCTGGCGATCCATGAAGCAACTAAGTTCCACAGAAACTGAGTACCTTCCCAGTGAGATATCAACTCAGATCAATCCGCTCGATCCACTTGACCCATAGATTATGAAAAGATCCCTATTTGGCTGCCTGGTGATAGCAGCTACCATATTCAATGCAGCAACTGCATTTGCCCAGGAAATGATCCGCTATACAGATGCCGGTGCTTTCCTGATGACAGGAAAAGCGAAGAAGACCAACGCCATCTACCAACGCATCGATAGCGTTGAAACGAAGGATATGACCAAAGCTGTCCAGGGCCTGGCAAAGAACAGCGCTGGCATTGCGATCCTCTTCGAGACCAACTCCACCGTGATCCGCGCCAAATGGAAACTGGCCAGCGAAGTATTCCTCAGCAATATGACACCCATCGGGCATAGCGGCCTCGACCTCTACTGTTTCAAAGATGGCAAATGGCAATTTGTAATGGTGGCCAAACCTGCAAAGGGCCAGATCGATAATGATCAAATCATCATCCAGAATATGGACAGCAGCATGAAACAGTTCATGTTGTACCTGCCTCTTTACAATACTGTGAATGATCTGCAGATCGGCGTATCCGAACAAGCGATCATCAGAACGCCCGCACAACCCGGGATCAATACGGCAAAGCGCGTAGTAATATATGGCTCCAGTATTTTACAGGGAGCTTCTGCCAGCAGGCCCGGCATGGCCTATCCTGCCATCCTGCAACGCAAGACCGGTTTTGATGTGATCAATCTCGGTTTCAGCGGAAGTGCAAAAATGGAAATTGAAGTAGCGAAATACCTGGCTACCGTTCCGGCAGACCTGTATATCCTCGATTGTATCCCCAATCCTTCTCCTGAAGAGATCAGGGACCGGAGCTATAATTTCATCAAATACCTCCGCCAGCAAAAGCCTTCAACGCCAATCATTCTTATCGAAACAATTTTCAGGGAGAACGGGAACTGGGACCGCAAACTGGGAAAGAATGTAAGCAATCAAAATGAAGAGATCAGGAAAACCTATGAAAGGTTGAAAAAAGAAGGGATCACCAATTTCTATTACATCTCATCCGATAAGCTGATTGGCAATGATCATGAAGCTACCATCGATGGCGTCCACCTCACCGATCAGGGTTTTACCAGGATGGCAGAGGCTGTATTGCCACTGATCAGGAAGGCACTGAAATGATCCTGTAAAATTCCTGTTTTATTTTTTCATCTGGTAAAGCGCTTTTACCAGGCTATGCAGCGCTGCTACCCGGTTTCCACCCGTAATGAAAGTTGGATACACTTCCTGGATGAATTGGGGAATAGCCATATTGGTGGTGGTAACGGTATAGCCATTCAAACTGATGTCCCAGGGAATGAAATAGGAATGTTCTTCATAGTGGGTACGGGTCAATCTTACTGACTCGTTCTCATTATTGATGATCTCTATCGTATTCCACATCCTGTAAGTGCTCCATATATCTTCCAGCGTATACAACTTTTTATTTAGTGCCGGTGGATAGTTCAATTCAATGGAATCCACCATGCTCAAAAGTTTGGGG
>JAGIAP010000619.1:0-1746 GCA_017744805.1 Chitinophagaceae bacterium
ACCGTAAGGAGAGCAATGGCCCCGCATGCAAAAGGCAAACTATCATAATTCGTCGGATGAAGCGAAAGGCCAGGACTTCAAATACCAGGCAGTGAATACCAATAAGCCTTTGACGGGTGGGCCCAATACAAAAGTGAGCATCAAGGGAAGTGGATTTGAAAATACGCCGGAAGGGAATATCATCGACTTCAATGGTAAACCTGCCACCGTGGTTGCTGCAACCGAAACAGAGATCATTGTGCAAGCTCCTGCGGAAGTGACAACGGGGCCTGTGAGTGTGAACATCAATGGCCAAAAGATCACCGGCCCTGCCTTCACCGTAGTGGGCAAACCGGTTATCAATGTAGTGTCCCCACTGAGCGGACCACAAGGTGCTGTGATGACCATCACCGGTGATATCTTCAGCGATATGCCGGAGGAGAATCATGTATTCATCAATAATGTAGAAGTGCTTGTGACGGACGCTACAAAGAGCCAATTGAAACTGACCATTCCCGGAGGCACAGGTTCAGGAAACATTCGCGTAGTGGTGAACGATCAAACCACCGATGGACCTCAGTTCAAAGACCAGACCCTGGGTATTTCCGGCATCACGCCTGATAATGGATTGGCGGGAACCAGCATCACGGTTACCGGTACAGGATTCAGTGCTGTAGCTACACAGAATATCGTAACCATCAACGGAGTGGCAACTACTGTTACTGCTGCTACTGAAACAAGTCTTACCCTGACTGCTCCACCCACAGTGAGCACCGGTGATCTGAAAGTTGCCGTGAACGGGCAGGAGGCGCAGGCGCCTGTTCCTTTCAAGAGAGCGGGTGTGATCACATTTGCAGGAGGCCCCAACAGCGCTGTGTTCTCCGCTGGTACAGTAGCCATGGCCATCGATAGTCATAACAATTTGTATGTGGTGGATCAGATAGATAAGAAGGTGAAGAAGATCACTCCTGATGGAGCCGTTACCAATTTACAGGCAGGCGGCGCCGATATAGTTTGGAACAATCCAACCGGTGTAACGGTAGACAAAAACGATAATATCTACGTGTCTGATGCAGGTGCTGTCAATATCATGAAGATCACGCCTGCAGGAGATATGGTTGTTCATACATCCGGTTTTTCTCCGGGGGCTATCACCATCGATGCTAACGGAGTCATATATGCGGCTGTTCAGGGGATTGCTACCGGAATGAACAGGGTATCTGCAGTAGGGACTTATTCAAAGATCAATGGCCCCGTATGGTTATTGACCCGTTCTGCAACCGATGGAGCAGGCAATGTTTATTACCCTGACCAGAGTACGAACAGTGCCAATGGTGTGCGCATCACTCCGGCTTCCGGATCAACCTACGACCTGGTTGGCCAATCCGAAGCAGGTTATGCCGATGGTATCGCTTATATGGCACAGTTCAATGGTATCTCTTCATTGGTGTTCTCCAAACCCGGTGAATTACTGGTGATGGATAATTATAATAAGGCCCTCAGAAAAGTAATTGTTGACAAAAGGGAGGTCACCACCCTGGCAAAATTCGGGTTCGGTTACCAGGATGGAACGCTTGCACAAGCCAAATTCAATTCTGTAAGCGATATAGCCATCGGTTCGGATGGCAGTATCTATTTCCTGGATGCACAAAATAAAGCGATCAGAAAAATATTCCTGCAGTAAAGCCGGAGTGTTGAGTAGAGTATATGCCCGCCTGTGTGAATCCAGGCGGGCTTTTTTATTGTGGCCATCGATCCCTGGCGGAT
>JAGIAP010000619.1:1816-3593 GCA_017744805.1 Chitinophagaceae bacterium
TATTTTTCTGATCGCTTTATCTTCTTACTCCTGTTTTTTTACATTTGTCTTGTTTCTGAATGAAGGAATGAACTCTTAATCCCGATCATATGAATACTGTATTGACCATTATTGGAATCCTGATCACCCTGATAGTGATCTTTGCCATTTATCGATATTTCAGGGTTAGCTACCAAAGTAAAAAGCTGAACGAGAAAAGGTTTGAAAGGGTAAGGGCCTTATATGAGAAAATAGGATCTGGTCAGCCTTTGAGCAGGGATGAAGTGATGCCCTATGTAGAAATTGCTACCACACGCCAGTTGACATATGACCTGCTGGTCAATTCAGGAAAAAAGGATCTGTTCCCCCAGGAGTATTACACTTTATTGAAGAGCGCCGAAAGCCAATTAGTGAACTGGTTGGAATTTCCCACCGAGCTCGATGCTTGTCCCGATCAGATCGAACATATCAAACGTGTGACTATCGATTTTGATGGCAAGGGCAATTTAGTCCATTATGAAGTATTCAGGTACAGAGTGCATGAGCCTCATTGGGCTGCAGACAGTGGATGGATATGGGGAGTGGTAGGTCCGTATTTCAACGACAGTGAGCCTTATGCCCATGCAAGAGCAACCTTCAGCCGCGTAAGCAGTACCATCGATAAGATCAGTGCTGAAGAAGAAGCCCGATGGGTTCATGATAATATTGCGATGAGAAGATAGGGGCGACTGGGGAATATTGGCTTCAATTTAACGGGGCTGCACATATGTAAATGGGTAAATCCCGCATCTTTAGGCAGATTTACCTAATTTCGATCATTCCCTAATGCATCACACCCCATCTATGAAGAAAAATATACTCTTCTTTTTTATCCTTGCCCTGGTAGCCACCAGTTGTCAGAAAGAAGTCAGTGAAGAAGTTCCCACCAATAATCCCGGCGGTCCTGTAACAGCAGATGGTTACCAGCCATTGACGGCAGGTACTTCCTGGAAATACAGGCAGACCGGAATGCCCGACTATTCAATCATCGTCACTTCAAACAAAAAAACTGTTGGCGGTATTCAATATGTGGAATTGAGTGGTGACCAGGTAGGAGCAGTTACCGGCTCATCCTGGTTTGGGATCAGTGGCAATAATTATTACCTGAAATCTGCCGGTACTGTCCCTTCAGGAGGCTCATTTGATCTTACCCAGCTTTATTTGAATGATAAGGAAGCGGTCGGTCATAACTGGAATATATCCGGAGGTCAGGCAAATAATATCTCTGCCAAAGTGCCTGGAAAGATCATAGAGAAAGATATTACACTGACCGTTCAGGGAAAGACTTATAACAATGTGATCCATACGCAGACGAATATCATTTATGTTATGCCTGCGCCATTCGGAGAGATGAGTACTTTATTCTACGATTATTACGTTGCAAAAGGCGTAGGTATCGTAAAGTTGATCACCAGCATTGATGAAGATATGACCACCGTGATCTCCACCATGGAATTGCTGGAATACAGTATCAAATAATTCGCTGAACAATATGGTGAAAAGGGCTCCTGACCGAGCCCTTTTTGCATTATTTTAGGGCCATAAACCCGGTTATTCGACCCTCCGCTGCTGGACTGGCGCCAGTGCTGGATCTTTTCAATTCCCTGCACCCTATCGGTAAAAGGGTAGAGATCTATCTTCAAAAGAAAGGGTGTACTATGTGGATTCATTGAAGAAGATGGAAAAGAGATCACTACCTGGTTTCCCGGAATGGATCCGGGTACTAATTTTACAGTATGGCATTTATTGACATAACCGG
>JAGIAP010000061.1 GCA_017744805.1 Chitinophagaceae bacterium
AGGCCGGGGTATAAAGAGGTGATATAGGAATGATACCGGAAATGCAGGTACCAGGAAATGATGGCCAATGCAAAAAGGATGGTGAAAGAGACCAACCATAAATTGAGATCTTGATAGATCCTTTCCCCGTACAGGATATAATTTACATACCACCCGATAAATGGCATCGATATCAGGAAGCCGATAAATTCATGGGCGGGTGGTTTCTTGAATTTCATTGGAACGACAATGGTTTATTGAATAGGGGAAGGGTGATCACTCTCTCTGCGTCTTTTTCTTCTACCTGTATTTCCTGCTGCCCCATCAACCTGTATTTGGTGATGAGGTTATCGAGCCCTTCCTGCATGGTCCCTTCCTCACACATCGTTTTAGGTTGTAATGAATTCCTGATGATCAGTTGGTCGGGATCAGCGCTGATCAGGAGGAATAGCGGTTGGGACTTGCTCACGATATTGGTATAGATCACATTTTCCAGTATCACCTGTAAGCTCAGTGGGGGCAATTGCTTTTCCATCAGCTCTGCCGGAACGTTCAGGTCGTATTGAATGGCTGCACCAAAGCGAACGGCGATCAGGTGCAGGTAAGAGCGGGCGAATTTCAGTTCTTCTTTCAGCTCCACCAGTTGCTCATCATCCGTGCGCAGGAGGTACCGGTGCACTTTGGTCATTTCATTCAGGAAGAGCTCGGCCTGTTCTTCGTTCTCACTGATGAGGGAAGAGAGGGAATTGAAACAGTTGAACAGGAAATGCGGATTGATCTGCCCTTTCAATCCATACAACTTACTCTTTTGGTAAGCGCTTTTCAGTTGTTCCGTTTCCGTTACTGCATTTTTCCATTTAGACCAGTTCACCACGCCTTCATTCAGGAAGGTGATCACCGTACTGGCGAAGCAACCAAAGAGGAAGACCCAGAGGAACTCATTTTTGCCCGGCGCACATGGACTGACCACAATATGATTGTACACGGCAAAGAAGCCCAGCATCAAAAAGATATTCATGCAATAAAAAACGGGCAGCATCAGCCCGATCCTTTTCAGAAGGTCCTGGCTATTGGGAATTTTCCGATGGATATACCCACCAACGAGGCCAAAAATGAAATAGCCTGAAAAGAAATAGACCATCGTAACCCCTGTGTACAGGAAGAACCTGGACAAGGAGGCGTAGGGACAATCGCCCAGCGACATGAAATTGATCACCACCGTATAAGGCAGTATCACCCACAGGAAAACTGTTTGTTCTTTGTCGCTGTACCGTTTTATCGCCATCGCATTAAAAATAAGTATCCCGGGGTACCTGTATCAGGAGCTTTGAATGAATTGGGTTTTTGGCGTTTCAATTGAGTATTCCTGTTATTGAACTGTTCTCAGGGCCCCGGTTTATCATTGCAGATCGTCAGTGTAACAGGCAGGTCTACAAAATACAGCTATTTTTTATAATATATCAATACCTTAGGAGAACCAATCCCCCCCGATACATTCCATCCACTTTTTTCTCAATTCATGCAGGTGCATATTGGGTCTGCCTCTTATTGGCGACAAATTGCATTGAATTTTTTCACTAAAAACCCGATCAACATGCAAAAATTGTTTCTGATTGGTTTCTTCCTGGCCACTGTTATTTCAGGTGTCATTATTGGCTGTAACAATGCCAAAACGGAAGAACCTGCGCCGGCAACTGCTATGGTCAGCCAGGATAGCCTCATCAAAAGGGGGGATTACCTGGTGTCTGCCATTGGTTGCGACGATTGTCATTCTCCCAAGCGGATGGGACAGAGGGGACCTGAGCTCATTCCGGAATTACGGTTGTCTGGCTTCCCTGAAAAAGGGATGCTGCCTCCCGGATCTCCCGATGCCCTGAAAAAAGGATGGGTATTGATGGGGCCAGACCTTACCGCTACTGCGGGACCATGGGGTATCACTTATGCTTCCAATATTACCAGCGACTCTACCGGTATCGGAACCTGGAAGGAAGAGCAATTCATCAGGGCCCTGAGGGAGGGCAAGTCCAAAGGATTGGAGGGGAACCGTCCTTTGTTGCCTCCCATGCCCTGGCAGAATATCGGTAAACTGTCAGACCATGACCTTAAGTCGATATTCGCTTACCTCAAATCTGTAAAGGCGGTAAAGAATGTAGTACCTGCTCCGGTGTTTAATCAGTAGTCAACAAATTGAAAGAGGAAGGGGTGTTCCGGTCATCGGAGCACCCTTTTTGTTTTTGCGGATAGCCGCAATGCAAAAAAGTATTGACCTGGCTCCGGGTATCCGGAGATTGACTGATTTGCCAGGGGCAAATCCATCCAAAATCACTTTGTAGTATCATTGATGGGGTGCATTTACCATGTTTTCGTGGCCCTGATGTAGTGATGACGTAGTGCCTGGTAGTAGGAACCATGCAAATTTGAATAGCTTTATACCTGTAACAAAACTTAATTTCTTTAGCTGCCAACAATTGTTTGCTTATGAGACGTAATACTATTTTGCTATTATGCACAGTTTTGATAATCTTTTTCCTACCTCTTAGTACTTTCTCTCAATCCTTACAAGTAACCGGTAAGGTAATCAACAAGTTAAATGGAGAGCCTTTGCAAGGCGCCAGCATTTCCGTGAAAGGGGGAGCTGTATCCGCCTTGTCCGCTGCCGATGGATCCTTTTCCATTACTGTACCGTCAGCGGGAAGTACATTGGTAGTATCCTTTGCCGGAATGGCCACCCAGGAGAGGGCCATCAGGGCCAGCGGTCCACAGACCTTTACGCTGGAGCCTGGTGAAGGAAAGCTGGATGAAGTAATAGTAGTGGGCTATGGTACTCAAAAGAAAACCTCGCTCACTGCATCCGTTGCCAGTATCAAAGGCAATGATATGAAAAGCCAGCCCGTCGGCGACCTCACCAATGCATTGGGAGGCAGGGCAGCCGGGGTGATCTTTACCCAGGCTGGCGGACAGGCCGGTAACGATGCCTCCCGCATCCTGATCAGGGGTATCGCCACCAAGGACAATTCGGCGCCCCTGCTCATCGTGGATGGGATCCCCAGGAATTTCAGCCAGTTGAATCCGGCGGATATCGAGTCTATAAACGTGTTGAAAGATGCCGCTGCCGTAGCCCCTTATGGTTTGGGTGGCGCCAATGGCGTAATACTGGTCACTACCAAACAGGGCAAGATCGGGAAACCTGTTCTCAGCTATGATGGATACGTAGGTTATCAAAACCCTACTGTGATCACCAAATTCCTGGATGCCTATAATTATGCCCTGCTGAAAAACGTAGGCGCCAAAAATGCCGGCGCTACCGTGATGCCCTTCAGTGAATCAGACCTCCAGAAATACCGCGATGGCTCTGACCCCGACGGTCACCCGAATATCGATCCCATCGGGGATATGATCCATAAGAACGCCCTCATCACCAGCCATAGCCTTACCCTCAACGGCGGTACTGACGCTGTCAGGTATGCGATGGGCTTCGGCTATATGAACCAGGAAGGCATGTTCCCCGGCATCAAGTTCCAACGTTACAATGTGTCAGGCAATATACAGGTACAGGCCACCAAAACAACTTTGGTCGGTCTCTCACTGAACGGCCGTGTAGAAAGAAGGGATCTCACCGGGGCAGGTTACAATACCCAGTCCTTGTTCGAGAACCTGATCAATACCGTTACCAACAGCACTCCTTTGATTTATAGTAACGGACTGCATCCTTATATCTACGCCAATTATTACGATAATCCCAGCTATCAGCAATTCACCGGCAATACCCTGCTCAGCCAGGTGTCCATCGAGCAAAAATTACCGGTAAAAGGATTGAGCGTGAAATTTGTAGGCTCTTATGATTTCAACCCCTATGATCCGTTCAATACAGATAACAGTGGTATCGTAAGTACCAGGCGTAGCTGGTACCAGCCATTCGTTCATTATACCGTGGATACCTCCAAGCACCCTTATACGTACCCGGAGATCCCCATCACCACACTTCCATCATTCAGCCAGGAGTACCATCAAACCCAGGCCTTCACCTACCAGGGATATATCAATTATGCCCGTAGTTTTGGAAGGAGCGATGTTACAGGTCTGGTAGTGTTGGAAGCGAGGAAAACAACTTCAGAACGCTTCAGTGCCGGAAGGAACAACTACAATCTTCCTATCCAGGAATTGTTTGCAGGTGGTAGCGGAGAAACGGATCTTTCCAATGATGGTAATAGTCAGGGTACAAAACAACGTTCCCTCGTGTACAGGGTAACCTATGGGTTCGATAACAAATACCTGCTGGAAGCAGCCGGTCGTTACGATGGCCATTATTCTTTTGCGCCAGGAAAACGGTTTGGGTTCTTCCCCGCCTTCTCAGCAGGCTGGCGTATTTCCGAAGAGAAATTCATGCAGAATATCAGTTGGCTGGATGAACTGAAATTGAGAGGATCATGGGGACAATCGGCTAATCTTCCCGGTAACCCTTACAAACCTTATCAATACCAGACAGGGTTCACTTTGTACAGCACATCGGCCATCCTGAACGGAACGCAAACACAGGGTTTGTATGAAAGAGCGGAAGCAAATCCCAATATCACCTGGGAAAAAGCGGCCAAGACCGATATCGGCCTGGAAGCCAGGTTATGGAAGGGGTTGCTGAATGTTGAATTCGATTACTTCCATGAGCGTCGCGCCAATATGCTGCTCCCGCCCAACGTACAGGTGCCCATCGAGTATGGTATCGATCTTTCTCAGATGAATGCCGGTATCATGGAGAACCGTGGTTTTGAGTTCACCATTTCCAGCAACTACAATATCGATAAGGATTGGCGTGTAGGCTTCACCGCTAATTTCACCTACGCTAAGAACAAGACGATCGAGATCTTCGAAGACCCTGCTTCCTTCGATAATCCAAACCTGCGTCAGACAGGCAGGCCCCTGGGGATCAAATTCGGTTACCAGGCCCTCGGGTTCTTTACGGCCGATGATTTCTCCAGCCCGGGCGTATTGAAGCCTGGCATCGCGAAGCAAACATTTGCCACTGTATTCCCCGGTGATATCCGTTATGCAGATATCAGCGGTCCTGATGGCAAGCCCGATGGCATGATCGATTTCAACGATCAGATCCCCATGGGCAACCCCACCGGATATCCCGGCATCATTTATGGATTTTCTCCCAGTGTAAAATACAAGGGCTTTGAGCTCTCCCTGCTTTTCCAGGGTGTAGGAAAAAGGGATATCCAAATTTATGGCTCCGCCGCCTGGGCATTCGACAACAACAAGAATGCACCCGTTACCGTGCTGAATTACTGGACCCCCGATAATCCCAATGCCACTTACCCAAGGATGACCACTTCTCCCAGTCCCAACAACACACAGACATCCACTTTCTGGCAAAGAAGCCTGGCTTACCTGCGCCTGAGAACTGGTATGCTCAGCTACACTATTCCCAACCATATCACCAGCAAATGGGGTATGGGCATGGTGTCTGTTTATTTGTCCGGACAGAACCTGATCACCTGGACCCCGATGGAGAACTGGGACCCTGAGATCAGTAACGACAGGGGATGGTATTTCCCTACACAAAAAGCGGTAACTGTAGGCCTGAGGGTCCAATTTTAATCTAACACCTAAACAAGTCAATGATGAAACCTATAATAAATAGCAAAAGACTTCTGATGGTGGGCGTTATGTGCGCTTCCTTATTCACCGGATGTAAAAAAGATGATTTCCTGGAAGTGCCCAATACCGGCACCGTCACCAGTGAAACGGCTTTCAAAACGGAAGCATCTGCCACTCTTGTATTGAATGATGTATATAGCAATCTGCCTGATCTCAATAATTTCATATTCGAACCTTTTGATTCCTGGACGGACGACCTGATGACCGGCTTCAACTGGAATATCAGCTCCCAGGTAGCAAGGAATAAAACTACTATCAACTCCAATACCGTTCTCTATTATGATTGGTCGCCCGCTACAATGTGGCTCGACTGGACCACGCTGTACAAGCGCGTGAGGAAATGCAATATATTCATCCAGGGTGTTGAGGCCTCCACGCTTACCCAGGCTTTCAAGGACAGATCCATCGCAGAAGCGAGAGTGCTGCGCGCCTTCTTCTATCACCAGTTGTGGATGTTGTATGGTGGCGTGCCCATCATCACCAAACCCGACAGTCGCGAAACAGATGGAGAAGCGATCTTCCATCCCCGCGCCAGTTTTGATGAAACCTTCCAGTTCTTACAAAAAGAGCTGGGAGAAGCCGCAGCCGCCATGCCAGACAATTCCGGCAATAGCGGCAAGGGCAAGATCACCAAAGGAGCCGCACTCACCATCAAAGGATGGGTAGAGCTGTTTTATGCCAGCAAACGTAATAACCCAACCAATGATCTCGCCAGGTGGGCGACAGCAGCCGCTACCTGCAAGCAGGTAATGCAGTTGGGATATGGATTGTACCCTAAATATGATGAGCTGTTCCTGACCACCGGTAATGACAATAATGAAGGCATCCTGTATCGCGAATACCTGACCATCAAACAGGGAAGCACCATCGTTGGCTTCCAGGGGCCCAACTATGTGGGCACTCAGTGGTTGAGCTGGGGCGGATCTACACCCACTCAGGAGTTGGTGGATGATTATGTGATGGCGAATGGTAAAGGCATCAATGAGCCAGGTTCCGGTTATGATGCCGCAAATCCATATGCCAACCGCGAGCCACGTTTCAGACAATCCATTTTGTTCAATGGCAATACGTTCAACGGTATTCCCTTCCTGAGCGCTGTAGGATCCGGTAACAATGCCATCGACCTTGCCGATGCCACCGATAATACCAATACCGGTTATTGTACCAAGAAAAGAATGGATACCACCATCAATATTTTCCAGAATGCGGCCAGTGCACAGAACTATTATTTTTTCCGCTACGCAGAAGTGCTGCTGAACTATGCTGAAGCGCAAAACGAAGCAGTAGGCCCGGATCCTTCCGTATACGATGCCCTTGATCAGATCAGGGTAAGGGCAGGCATTCCCACATTCACAGCCGTATATCCCGGCGTAACAAAGGATCAGATGCGCGAGTTGATCCGCAGGGAAAGAAGGGTGGAACTGGCGTTTGAAGGAAAACGTTATTTCGATCTTATCCGCTGGCAGATCGCAGAGACCAACCTCAACAAAGTGATGCATGGCATGAAAATAGAATCCAGTGGCGGTGGTTATACCTATACCAGGATCAATGCTGTGCCTGCAGGAGCGCCACAATGGACATTCGATAAGAATAAGAACTATCTCTTACCGATACCATTGAATGCTATCGGCCGCAACCCGGCGCTGAAAGGACATCAAAATCCAGGGTATCAATAAAGCATTGAAGTGGCCGTCACTCACGGTGACGGCCACCTCTTTTCTGATCCTTCCACTACAAAAATACCGACTGTGAAAAAAAGCACGATACTTCTTACGTTAGTGACCATATTTTTTTGCCTTGCTTGTAATGAGCAAAAAGAAGAAAAGACTAAAAAAGATAAGCTCGTGTGGAGCGATGAATTCGATTATACCGGCCTGCCAGATAGCACCAAATGGGGATACGATACCGGCGGTAATGGATTCGGTAATAATGAAAAACAGTATTACACGGAAAAGAGATTGCAGAACGCTGCTGTAAAGAATGGTGTGCTGAGCATTACAGCCATCAAAGAACGATTTAACGGGATGGATTATACGTCGGCCAGGCTGGTCACCAAAAACAAAGGCGACTGGAAATATGGCCGCTTCGAGATCAAGGCCAAACTGCCGAAAGGGGTTGGCGTATGGCCTGCTATCTGGATGCTGCCCACCGATTGGAAATATGGCGGCTGGCCGGAAAGCGGTGAGATCGATATCATGGAGAATGTAGGCTATTTGCCGGATTCCGTTTTCGGAACCGTACATACCGGCGCCTACAATCATGTGATCGGCACGCAGAAAGGCAAAAAAACTTTTCGTAAAGACCTCTCGGATACATTCCATGTATACAGCCTGGAATGGAATGAGAACGAGATCAGGATCTCTATCGACCAGGAACAGTATTTCACTTTCCCCAATGAAAAAAGATCACCCCGCGAATGGCCCTTCGATCAACCTTTCCACCTCTTGCTGAATATCGCCGTTGGCGGTAACTGGGGTGGAAAAATGGGCATCGATGATAGTATCTTCCCACAATCCATGGAAGTGGATTGGGTGAGGGTATATCAATGATCCGGATCATTCCTCATCTTCGGGGGTAATATCATATTCCCCGTATTCATTCTTCACATAATTGCCGTTGGTAGAGTTCAGCAGGAAATTATCCCTGAACACCTGCTTCTTTTCGAATTGGAAATCCTTGTATGAATGCAGCTTCCCATTGTACAGGATCTTTTCCGGGAACTCGTAGATATGCGCATCATGGATCGCCTGTTTGGCCCGGTTATCGATGATGAGAAGATCGAGCGTATAATATTTATTTTGCTTCGCCGTGGTATCGCTACCGCCGAAACTAACGCTGAAACCATTTGATGTTTCAATTTGAATGGTGCGGTCTTTCAGTTGCCATTCATAAGAGCATTGATGGAACTCGTGGCTGATCTGGAAAGCATAAATGGGGTTGCCATATTTCTGAATGAATGCATCCAACGCTTTCTTTCTCTCTTTTGGATCCTTGAACTCAGCTTCTGCAAAATAGGCCACCGGCCTTTTGTTGGTATCGGTCAGCGTGAGCAGTTTTTGGAACCAGGTTTCCTGGAATAATGCGATGCTGTCGATCCTCGGACTTCTGTACAGGTAGCCGAATTCCTGTTGCGGAACGGTCAGGCGCATAGCGTCAGTGATGGTATTGTGGATCCTGTATCGCAACAGGCTATCCTTTAGTTCACCATCCCTTTCTTTCCGGTATTCGATACCTTCTTCCACTTCGATATGCTTGGAATACAGGCTGGGCACAGCTTCGGTAAAACTGATCCCTTCCAGGTCGAAAGCATTTTTCTTTTTGGTTTCAGCCTTTTCCGGTGAGGCGGAGTTGCAGGAGGGCAGGGAAGAAAGCAATAAGAGAAGAGCGCAGCAGTACCTGAACATCATTTTCATAAGGGGAATTTGAACTGCAAATTTACTATATCAGTTGTTGTTTTTGACACTTGTTCCGCATGATATTGAGACTATGATGAGGCCAATCGGAAGATCTGCCTTTATTTTGCAGTTCACTGGCAAAAAAACGGCTCATGAGGATCATTGTATTATTGGTATTCATTTCAGGAGGGGTAGTGGCAAAGGGACAGCAGCGGTTCACCGTGGATACAAAAGTGGATAGTGCCCGCTTCGCCCAATCGAGAGCGGTATTGAATGCCTTACCGGCTGTACCATTCACCAAACATATCTATAAAGTGGATAGCAATACCATCCCTTACCGGTTGCTGCAGCCAAAACAATATGAGGCCCGGAAAAAATACCCGTTGATCATTGCCTTGCATAATTCCAGTCGCCTGGGTGATGATAATGAACAGCAACTGGAACCATTGACCAGGATCTGGCTGCGTGATGAGATTGCCGGTAAATACCCTGCATTTGTGCTGGCGCCTCAATTCAAGAAGCGATCTTCAGTCTATACAGGAAAGGATAGTCTCCTGTTTTCCCATCCATCGGATGATGTGCCGGCATTGCTGAAGCTGATCCATGAACTGGAGGCGCAGCATAGCAGCATCGATCTGAACCGGGTCTACCTGGTTGGGTACTCGATGGGAGCGTCTACGGCCCAGAACCTTTTGAGCCTGGAACCTGATCATTTTGCCGCGATCGTTTCCGTGGCTGGTGTGCCCGATACCCAGGCCATAGAAAAAATGAAAAAGAAGAATATTCTGTTGATACATGGAAAAATGGACACGGAGAACCCGTATTCCGGGAGTGAGTATTTGTACAATCGTCTGAAGGGGAACAGGAAATTATCTTTTTACACTTACTCCAATTTGGATCACAACAATATCACCATTCCTTTCCTGTTATCTGCGATGATCCCTGATTGGCTATTCAAACAAAAGAAGTGATCAACTGGTTGCTGGCTCTTCCGGTGATTTGTTCCGGTTGTCTGAAATGATATTGATGATCACGCCGAGCAGGATGAGGAAGATCCCCGCAAAAAGCCCGGCAGTCAATTTCTCTCCGAACAAGATAACGCTGATGCATACTGCTACGATGGGCTCCAGGGCTCCCAGGATGGCCGTAGGCGTTGATCCGATCAGTTGTATCGCATATACCAGCGAGGTTACGGACACTACCGTTGTTACCAATGCGAAGATGGCAATATGCAGGAGGATCTTTGGATCATGCACCACCAGGGTTTCCCGGAAGATCAGGGATTTCAATAAATAGAAAACTGCAGAGAAGCCAAGCGAGTAAAAAGTGATCTTAGTACCGGAGGCGCTGATCTTCGCCTTGTTCACCACCACGATGTACAGAGCATAGGACAATGCGCTCAGTAACGAGAACAATACCCCCAGGGGATTGATATCGAGGAAGGCTTCTTTGGTACTTAAAGCGAAGATCCCGCAAACCGTGATGAACAATGACCAGACAGTGCCTTTGGATATCTTCTCTTTGAAGAAGAATACCATTATGAGCGCCACAAAAACGGGAAAAACAAACAGTATGGTGGAGGCGATACCGGGGCTGGCATAGTCATATCCGATAAACAGAAAATCCGAGCTCATGGCAAAGAGACATCCCAATGCCATCAGCGTCAGCAATTCCCTGAAGCTGATTTTGAAGGATTCTTTTTTGATCACCAGGTATATCCCGATGAACAGTGCTGCCAATGAAAAACGATACACCAGGGTTGTATCTACCGGAAAGCCCACGGCCTTCAGTGGCAACATGAAGAGCGGTATCAATCCATACGAGATAGACGACAACACTGCCAGCAGATATCCTCTCAATTTAGATCCCATTACTGAATTCATTCCATTTTATGTATGGTGTAGATTCTTTGCAAAAGATCCCGGTTTGCGGATAGCAGCCGGGATCCTTTGGGTAGATTATGATGGAGCGTTTCAACGCGCGATATCGATCTTCACTTTCTTGTTCTTGATCTTTTCCGATTTTATCATCTCCAACGCATGGCCCACCCTGTTCTTCCTTACGGCTACAAAAGAGAAGAAGTCTTTCACCTCTATCAACCCGATATCTTCCTTTTTCAATTGTCCTTTATTGGAGAGGAACCCTACAATATCCACTTTGTTGACCTTGTCTTTTTTTCCTGCTGCGATGAAGAGGGTGGTCCATTCCGGTTTCTGTGGCAAAACAGCATTTTCCGGGAGGGTGATCTCTGAAGGGGCAGGGGTGATATATTCGGGGATCCTTTCATGTGATGCCAATACCAGGATGGCAGTACCACTGGCATCCATACGCGCAGTACGGCCATTGCGGTGTGTGTATGATTCCCTGGTTTCGGGTAACTGGTAGTGGATGATGTAACGGATATTCGGGATGTCCAATCCACGCGCTGCCAGGTCGGTGGTCACCAGCACATTGGAGCTGCCGTTGCGGAATTTGCAGAGGGCGCTATCGCGTTCCTGTTGTTCCATGGCTCCATGATAGAATACGTTCACGATGCCTTTCTCTTTCAGGAATGCACTCAGGTTGCCTACAAATTCCCGTTGGTTGCAGAAGATAATGGTGCTCCGGTTGCCGAGGGCGCAGATAAGCCTGAAGAGGGTCTCTTCTTTCTCCCTGTCCTCACTTTTTACGAACTTCACATCCAGCATTGGCGCTTTTTCGCCTGTGAGGAAATTGATCCTCACGGGGTCTTGCAGCCCCACGAATTCCGGAATTTCCACTGCTTCGGTAGCCGAAGTGAGGATCCTTTTTTTCAGTCCGGTGAGGGAGCTGATGATGAAGGACACTTCTTCTTCGAAGCCCTGTTCCAGGGATTTGTCGAACTCATCCAGCACCACTGTCTCAATCTGGGTAGTATTGATATTGCCGCGACGGATATGGTCAGCCAGTCTTCCCGGTGTTCCGATCACGAGTGCGGGCGCTTCTTTCAGGTTATTCTCCTCTGTTTCGCGGAGATGGCCGCCATAGCAGCAGGTGACCTTATGGCCGGTGCCCATTTTTTTGAAAACTTGCTCTATCTGGAGGGCCAGTTCCCTGGAAGGTGCTATCACCATGGCCTGGGTAACTGTTA
Source organism: Chitinophagaceae bacterium (assembly GCA_017744805.1). Taxonomy (GTDB): domain Bacteria; phylum Bacteroidota; class Bacteroidia; order Chitinophagales; family Chitinophagaceae; genus Pseudobacter. The sequence goes on from JAGIAP010000061.1 coordinate 12,142, forward strand.
GGCTCCTGTTGAGCAACTGGGCAACGGGAAGGAGGAAGGAGAGGGTCTTTCCTGAGCCGGTATCGGCCAGCAGGATGATATTGTCGGCGGTCTTGTTGGCTTCCAGTGAAGCCAGTTGCATCTCGTTCAGTTCCCTGATCTGCAAATTATTCAGTGAGGCCTCGATTGAAAATGATGAATGCTGCATCCGGCAAAAGTACGGCAAAAAGAAAGAAGGCTGCCGGATAAGGCAGCCCTGTGGAATATCCGGTCAATTACGGCCCAGGGAAATGCCCCGGGCTCGCGCTGTTCCTGCTCTTCTTTGTCCGAACCACAAAGCAAGTGCGATGAGGAAGAAAATACTTTCGATCATCAGCCATTGGCTGCCGAATGCGCCCAACGGACCTTCATGAAAACTGGTGATCAGCCTGCTGATGGCATAAAGGCCCCAGAGAAAGCAGAGGAACAATAATCCCAGGCTGATATCCCTGATCACGCACCGCACCAGCAACAGTACAATGGTCAATCCCACTCCGCCATACACGCCACGGATAGAACTGATGGCATCGTTATTGGGCAGTGTTACCCCCACCAGTTGCATCACTGCTCGGGGATCGAAGAAGGCCAGTACGGTCACATATAAAAGGCTGAGGGCTGAAAGAATGATGAACCCTCTTGAAATGCCATTGAGCAGTTTTATCTTCATACAATTGTTATTTGAATGTAAAAGTGGAAAAGGGAACCAGCTTAAATCTTGGTATACACCATGATTTTTGCGGTAATGTGCCCCGGTGCTCTTTTCTTTTGCATTCCATTTACAGGCATTTCAGTAATTTTCCATACTAAATGATCCGTGTATGAAACAATTCCTGTTGCTTATCATGATGACTGTATTCAGTTGCGTGGCGGCTTTTAGCCAGCAATCCGATAAGGTGCTGGGGCAATGGCTGAGTGAGGACAAAGACGGAAAAATAGAAATATATAAAACGGGGAATAAATATTTCGGGAAACTAGTATGGGCCTCCAAAATGTATGAGGCTGATGGTAAAACCTCCCGTAAGGATGAAAAGAACAACAATCCCGGTTTGCGTAACCGAGATCTGAAAGATCTGGTGATCCTCACCAACTTTATCTACGATGATGGTGTTTATATCGATGGGAAAATTTATGATCCCAAAAGCGGTAAGACCTATAGTTGCAAGATGACCCTGGATGGGGATAAGCTCGATATCCGGGGGTATGTAGGCTTCTCGTTGTTCGGAAGAACAACGGTATGGACCCGCGTGAAATAAGCATGCATGCAGTATTATCAGTTAGCGCCATCCCACAACCCGATAGGATCGAACGACAGGAAATAACTTTCTGCCGTTTTTTTATTTTGTAAGTGTCTTTTACATTTTTTGGTGTGTCTTTATCTATACGTTTTATACTGCTATCTGCTGACTCCACACAGAGAGACCGTACTCTATTGATCTTACGGATATCTTAATTATTAATTTAAAATGAAATACCATGAGAACCTTATCCATGGCTGGTATCCTATTGCTGGCCGCCCTTTGCATTCATGGAAAGATAGAGGCTGGAGATATGACAAGTATCAAGGTAGAGAGAACGATGATCGATTATACGTGGTATTGGGATATGGATTACATATACCCTGTAGGTACATATGGCTCCGTGATAGGGGAATTGAACAGGTTGAAAGTCTTGTACCCCAGTAATGCTTTCAGCGCTACTCCGCAAGTAGGGCTTCACGAATTTGAATATGGATATTTCAGCCTGTTGGTAAACACTGTTATCTATAGCGACAGGCCCTGAGATGTGAACTCTTTCATCAGAGTGTCAATGAAAACCCGATCAGTACTGAAGTATAGGCTGGCACTCCGTTTGGCGAGCTTACTCTCGGGTCCTTTGTTTTACTCTTGCTGATCACTGCGAGATTCTGCCCTTCGCAAAATATCTTCGCACCATTCAATGGAAGATTTTTCAAAAGATTCGATGGTAAATTATAGCTTAATCTTACAAAGCCAAGATTGATATAGGATGCGTCTTCCACAAAGAGATCGCTGGCTTTTGCATTGTTGATGCTCTCTCTTACTTCAGGATATGTATTAGGAATGAATTTCTGTACCCAGGGTTCAAGGATCATAACAGGATGGTTGGTGAGTGCATCAATTGAATATCTTCCCGGAAGATTCTTCTCATAGGATGTTTGTAGCCAACTAACCTGTTGTTGAATCCTTCCTTCGAACATGATATCGATGTAAAAATTCCTCAACTTGATATTGTTCAGAAAGCTTCCAAATAATTTTGGTTCGCGATCCCCGATCACGATCGCGTCCTGTGGGAAGCTCACGATACTGTCATTGTTCCTGTTCTGGAAACTATATAACGAACGGCTGTCCAGCCCTTCACTTACAAGTCCCCGGATAGCAGTGATCGATTCTCCTTTTTTGAAATAGTTTTTGAAATTAGATCCTTCCAGGTTTTCAAAGTACAGCAATCGGTTCCTCGCCCATGTCAGCAATACCCGGCATATCCAGTATTTGTTTTCAGATGGCTCGTGCATGGTCTGGATATCCATTTCAAATCCATAGTTGCGTACTACGGCATTATGATTGATCAGATTTTGTGCATCCTGCGTGGCGGATGGCATGGCGGTAGTGAAGACGTTGTAAGTCCTGTTCTCGAAATAGGCCGTGGAGATAGTCAACCATTCCTTCACTTTCAGGTCTACGGCACATTGAATGGAAAAATTCTTTTCGGGAAATTTTGCATTGCTTCCAGATATGCCTGGTGTAAAATTGGGGTCGGCCTCTTTGAGTAGATTCCTATTGAATTCCGTTGCCAGGTACCCATAATTCTGCGACCCATCATTAGCGCTCGTCCCCATCGTAACCCGCAGCTTTCCCTCCCTGATCACCCTGGGTGTATCCGGATTGGATCCTTGCTTCGCGAAATTCCATGCTGTACCGAATGCCCAGAGAAATGTGTATGGCTTGCCTTTCAGCATGCTACTCTGGTCCAGCCTACCGGTGAGGGTCACACTATATCGATCATTCAAATTCAGGTTGGTCCTGCTGAACAGGCCGAAAAAACTATAATTGCCGCGCCCATCGGCGGTATCCCCGTTTAGTATCGTTGCCGGAGCATACATCAGCGCATCCTCCCTGGTTTTAGCGGATTTGAACTGGCTCCAGCCTACCGACTTGCGTAGATAAGTGGCACCTACCAGATAGTTGATCTCCATTTTCCGGAAGAGATCCTTTTGGGTATAATGCAATTGTGGTTCCAGCAGGGTTGAATTGAAGCTGCTTACCGATCTTTCAAAGTAGGCGGAGTCTGTCAAAAATGGATTGGCGGACCGGGGCAATTCACTGAGCTCGTGGAGCCGTACCATATTTGCGCCCAGCCCTAGTTTGAAGCACCATGCTGGTGACAGTTGTTTTTCCACCTTTGCGCTGGCCAGAACCGATCCCGATCCCACCGTCACTTTGTTCCTGGCTACACCGTATGGGTTGTAAAAAGGTAAGCCGTTCTCTTCATACGCGAGCTCTCCATTCCGAAAAGGGAAGGGGGCGATGGGCGCCAGCCTGGTGGCCATCATCAGGTTGTTGAGGGGTAATTCATCCCTGGTGAGGGCTGCATTCACATAGGCGGAGATCCTCCATTTTTTGTTGGGCGTGAAATTGCCACTGAGATACTGAGTGAACCTGGAGAATGGAAAGGAGGCAGGCAGTACACTGGTTTGCCTGAAATACCCGGTGCCTGCTCCATAGCTGAACCTCGGGCTACCGCCTGTTATGGAAAAATGGAAATTAGTGGAGTGACTGTTATGCCCCAATACTTCATCGCTCCAATTGATATACCGGGTAGTGTCCCAGGCATAGAATTCAGGAGCTGTTTTGGCATTGAAGGGAAGGCCTCCATTTTTGATATAGGCCCTTCTCATGGAAAGATACTGTGGAGTGTTGAGCATTTCAGGTTTTTGGGAGATGCCGGATCCACCGCGGGAAAAGAGGATGCGCATCTGCGGTTTCCCTTTCACGGGTTTTTTGGTGGTGATCAGGATCACGCCGTTGGCGCCGCGTGCCCCGTAAATGGCCATCGCATCTGCATCTTTGAGGATGGTGTATTCTGCAATATCTTCCGGGTTGATATTATTGAGCAGGGAGAGACCATCGGCTTCCATCGCCAGGGTAGGATCGCCGAGGATGGAAGCATTCCGCCCGATGGGTAGGGCGCCTGTTACCAGTGGGTTGTCGTTCAGCAGGATCAATGGATCACCCCTCAGCAGGTTCGAAAGTCCCGGTGTATTGCCCAGGCTGATCAGGTTGCGTATACTGATGGCCGGTGTAGCATTGGGCAGTCCGTTGGAGTGGGTGATCAGGAGGCCGCTTGCCATGCCTTTGAGATTGTTGAGGATATTGGGTGTATGGGGTGGAGCTGCTCCCTTGATGGTACTGAAATCTGCCGTCCTGCTTCGAAAGGGTACCTGCACATAACCGATATTGCTGACCTCGGTGAGTTTGTTGAAGGAGCGATAGAGGGTAATGGTGATCTCTGATTGCTTTCCTATTTTCACCGTACGGGGATCATACCCTACGGAACTGATGCTGAGGTGGCTGAATTTCTTCTCGCTCCGGATGATCATGAAGCTGCCATCGTTCCGGGTGATGATGCTCTTTTGCGTGGACAGGTCCCTGATAGTAGCGCCGGGAACGGGCTCTCTCAGGTCGTTGATCACACGGCCCCTGATAGAGTCTGATTTTTCCTTCTGCTGGCGTTGCCTGCTGAAAGAAACGCAGTTGGGACAAGTGAACTCATAACTGAGGTTGAATTCGCTGGCCAATTTGTTCAGGGCATATCCAATAGTGATGATCCTGTGAGGAAATGCCAGTATCCTTTCCTTGTTGATGTGTGCATTCGAATAGAATAGCTCGATCCCGGTTCGGGAGTTTTGAATGCTATCCAGCAATTCGCCTGTCGACATGCTGTCCTTTACCGATATCTGTTTCGTTGTATCAGGTTTTGATTGCCCCAGCAAACCCTGATAGGTCAATACGAGACTCAGTAAGAACAATGTCCTTACCATCGTGTTCATTGTCAGTTTAGATTTAAACCCTCTGCCATACAAGTACCTGTCCTCACTAGAGGCTGTTATGAATTTTGTTGCAAACCTTAGCTACTGGCTACACCAGTGGGTGTAACCAGTAGGGTCATAGAGAAGGTTTAATATGAACTGTGTAGGGCATTACAGGCTGAGGACCTGTGCTACGCCTTAACCTTGCAGTTCGGGGATGATCAGGACAGGTTAATGGTCAATCAGTATTTTTGATATGGTAGCCGTCGTTCATTCTGGTGAACTCAAAACCACCCGGACCTTTTAAAATATTCAGTACAGAATCCACCGGCGTTTTCCGGCTGATCTTTCCGACGGTCAACTGTTCATTGTTGATATTGTCTTCGTAGATCATTTTTACATCGTACCATCTTTCCACGCGTTTGAAAAGATCGGACAGCATCACGGAGGTTTTCCGCTGCGAAAAATTGTTCCATCTCCAGGCGCCGGCATAATCGATATCCGCATTTGGTAGCCTCCGGATCTCATCACTGCCGGAAAGGATCAGCGACTGTTCGCCTGCATGTAGTTCCAGTTTGTTGGGACCTGTGCTGACAGACAGTTTGCCGCTGATCAATGTGGTAGTGATGGCAGGATCGTTTGAATACCCGCTGATGATGAAACTGGTTCCCAATACCCGGTGCTCGCTATGCCCCACTTTTACAATGAAAGGGATCTCCTGGTGGCTGCTTACATCGAAATAAGCCTCACCACTCAGCAATACCGTTCGGTTGGTGAAAGAAAAACCTGCCGGGATCCTGAGCTCGGACGCGTTGTTCAGGGTCACTGAACTGCCATCGCTCAACCTGAAGCTATATGTTAGCCCCGGTGGTGTTTGCACGGTATTGAAACCGGCTACTGTGCCCGCTGTTTGGCCCGCTTTGTGGAAAGACAGAAAGCCTTTGTTGCTGATCTCGGCCCTGAATGCACCGGTGTTCAAAACAGCAGGTTGCATCTGCTCCTTCAACGCATACTGCAACCCGTTGCTGGTGGTCAGGATGGCCGACTTCCCGGGCATGGATGCTGTACGTATGGCTGATGCGGTGCTTGCATAGCCTTGCAGGTACAGGTACCAGCCGGTGAAAAAACAGACAAGGATGATGGCCGCCGCCATCCACCAGTTGAATGGTATACGGAAACTGAGCAGGTCTGATGTGGAGTTTATTTTGATTTTTTTGCAAAAATCTTCCCAGGATTTCGCATCGATCTCTTGATAAACGATCAGACTGTCCATTTTCCCTTGCTCCATATACTGACGGATATCCGGCTTCTGCTGTATGGCCTCCCAGCGCTCACCCTCTGCTTCCGTGAGCGGCTCTTCGGCCAGCAATTTGACCAGGATCTGTTTTGTTATGGCATTCTTGTTTTCCATTTATGTAGTCTCTCACCCATACAATGGGCCTTAACAAAAAGATTGTGACAGGTTTCGCCATATTTTTTTTATTGCTGGTCCGGCATAGCGGTCAATATCGCCAGTAATACCGGGAGATAATCCTTCAATCTCGCTTTCTTTCCGGGTAACTGGTTGAGCCTGGCTTCCAGTTTCGCCAGCGCCCTTTCATAGCGCTTGCGCGTAACGGCATGGGATAGCCCCAATTTGGCGGCGATCTCCTTGTGCGACAAATTCTCGAACACATATAAGGTAACGATCTGCAGATCCGGCTGTGGCAGTTCCTGCAATAGCTCGCGTACTTCCCTTTTGAAGTCCATATGCGAACCAATGATGGCCAGAATGCGCTCATCCTCTGCCGGATGCTCTTCCATATCCGCTGCTTTGATGGGCACCAGTTTGAATCCTGATCGTTTCCGGCCCGCCTCCTTCCGGGCACTCTTCAGCCAATACCACATCACCGATTCCTTCGTATCGAAAAATAATTTCCCTTTCCCGCACATATCATAGATAGTGCGGAATTTCCGGGCGGCTATTTCTTCCGCCTTCACCAGGTCTTTCGTGATATCCTTTGCCTGGATCACGATCACTTTGTAATATTCCCTGTAAACTTCTTCCAGTAAATGGGGGAAGGAAGCAAGCCAGTTGTCCGGCCTTTCTTTTTTACTCATGTTGAACAGATAGTTGTAGGTGATAATAATTGAGAGACTACAACTAAACAGGAAGATCATAGCAGGTTAGAAGCCATCGGTCAGGTATACCAG
>JAGIAP010000620.1 GCA_017744805.1 Chitinophagaceae bacterium
ATGTAGTATATACGAAAGGTAGCAACTGGGAACAGAAACTCGACTACTATCTGCCCCCCAATAACGGAAAGCCTACACCCGTGGTGATCAATATCCACGGTGGTGGCTGGAACCACGGCACCAAGGAATCGCAAACAGGCTTCAGCAGTTTCTTCAAACTGGGTTATGCCGTGGTGAATATCGAGTACCGGCTCACGCAGCAGGCAACGGCTCCCGCAGCCGTAGAAGATGCGCGCTGTGCGCTGATCTACGTGATCAAAAATGCCGTAGCTCTCAATGTCGATGTCAACCGCATCGTCATCATGGGTGGCAGCGCTGGCGGTCACCTGGCCCTGATGGCAGGCCTACTCGGTAACGATCATCGTTTCGATACCAATTGTCCCGGAGTAGAAAATGTAAAAGTGGCCGCCATCATCGACAAATACGGGATCACAGACGTGAACGATTGGTCCTACGGAAAGCTCATCACCAGCAAATCAGCTACGCGCTGGCTGGGCGATAAGGCCAAAGATCAGGACTTCGTCAAATCCGTATCGCCCATCAATTTCGTGAACAAGAATAGTCCACCCGTCTTCATCGTGCATGGCGATGCAGATCCCATTGTGCCTTACCAGCAATCAGTAGACCTGCACAAGAAATTACTGGAAGCCGGCGTGAAAACTGAATTCATGACCATCGAAGGTGGCCTCCATGGCAACTTCCCGAAGGATAAGAACTCGGAACTCAACAAGGCCATCATGGCCTTTCTGAAGGGCCTTGGTCTTGCCGATAAGAAGTAACAAGGTGCCACCGGCGGTTCGTTTCACAGCCCGCTTGACTATCATTTCACGGCCCACAAAAAAAAACACGAATTGAGACCAGAAGATCAAATAAAAGGATTCCAGGTGAGAGGCCTCCGTTGGTGGATCATTTCACTGATCGGCCTGGCCACCATCATCAATTATATCGATAGGGGCGCCATCAATTTCATGTGGCCCTATATCTATAAAGATTTCGGGATCGCCGATGAAGACAGCAAGAATACCCTGGCATTGATCACTACCTTCTTCATGATCGCTTACGCTATCGGGCAGACTGTGACAGGAAAAATGATGGATGCCATCGGAACGCGACTGGGCATGGCCGTTAGTATAGTGGGATGGAGCATTTCCATTGCCCTCCACTCCCTGGCCAAAAGCATTCTCAGCTTCAATATTTTCAGGTTCCTGCTGGGGATCAGCGAAGCGGGCAACTGGCCCGGCGCTACCAAGAGCAATGCCGAGTGGTTCCCTCCAAAGGAGCGGGCCATTGCGCAGGGGATCTTTGGTGCTGGCGCCAGTGTGGGTGGCGTGATCGCTGCACCCGTAATTGCCGCGCTCTTCCTCGCTTTTGGTTGGAAAATGACATTTGTGGTGATCGGTGTACTGGGCTTCCTCTGGCTGATCCCCTGGTTATGGATCAACAAGAATACACCCGATAAACATCCCTGGATCACCCCCGAAGAACAAGCGTATATCGCAGGCGGTCAGGATGCCGCTATCGCCCAAAAAGAATCAGCGCCTGCTACCGTGTATTCCTGGAAAGAGTTATTGCAATTCAGGAATACCTGGGGTATCCTTACCAGTCGGTTCTTCATCGATCCGGTTTGGTGGATGTTCGTTACCTGGTTACCGACCTTTTTGAAAGAGCAATATGCTTTCGATATGAAGCAGATCGGGGCCTTTGCATGGGTGCCCTATTTCTTTGCAGCGGTGGGCGGGCTCATGGGTGGGTTCTGGTCTTCGGGGCGCATCAAAAAAGGCGTGGATGCTTCCAAAGCCCGGAAGAGC
>JAGIAP010000621.1 GCA_017744805.1 Chitinophagaceae bacterium
GTCAATTACAGTGTGGGGTTCATCGCCATTGAAGAAACAAAATCCACACTGGCCACCAAACAACCTGCTTTTACGGCCAGCGCCGTGGCCAGTTCACTGGATACGAAAAAAGACGAGAAGCCCAATCTCTACAACCTGGCCGTTACCGTTTCCAAAGTAGTGAGAAGCCAAACGGCCTCTTTCATTGGTAACCTCATCATCGTATTTCCTGTTACCTACCTGATGGCCTGGTTATACGATATCTGTTTCGGGCATCCATTGGTGGGTAGGGAAGAAGGCATCAGGATGCTGCAAGATCAGCACCCCTGGCAAAGCCTCTCCCTCTTGTATGCCTGTAATACCGGTGTGTTCCTGTTTTTCAGCGGCATCATTGCCGGCTATGTGCAGAATAAAATGAATTATGGAAAAATAGAAAGAAGACTGGTGGAGCATCCTTTACTTCGATTGTACATCGCGCCGGCAAGATTGCAGCGCATGGCTGCTTATATGAACCACCATGCCGGGAGCCTGATCGGGAATATCTCCCTGGGCTTCTTCCTGGGCATGGCCAGTATCATCGGCAAGATCTTCGGCATTCCTTTCGATATCCGTCATATCACCATCTCCGCTGCCAATACCTCCCTGGGATTGTATGGGGTGGGATGGGAGAGCATCAACATTAAATTCCTGATCACGGTATTTATTGGAGTATTGTTCATCGGATTCCTTAACTTCCTTGTGAGTTTCTCCCTGGCCTTCATTGTGGCCGTAAGATCCAGGGGTATACATTTACGCGATTATCCTGAATTCCTGCAGATCCTCTGGAAGTATTTCCGCACGCATCCGCTGGATTTCTTCAGGCCCAGAAAACGCATCGAACATAACTGATCTAAATCCGGAAAACGATTTGCATATGAAAAATTTTGAATTCTACGACAAAGCAGAGATACTGAAGTACACGAAGATCAGGCGTTTCGAGACCAAGCTAGGTGAATGTGTGGAAGTACTGGTGGGAGATAAGAACTGGGAAACAGAGCTTCAGCAAAGCCAGGCAAAATTTGTGCTCTTCGGCATTCCGGAGGATATCGGTGTAAAAGCGAATTTCGGAGTAGGCGGGGCAGAGTCCGTTTGGCAACCTTTCCTCCGCAGTTTCCTCAATATCCAAAGCAATGATTTCCTTATCGGCGATGAGATATTGGTGCTGGGTCATTTCAATTTTGGCGATCTCCACCAATTGATCGAGGCCAATGCTAATGATGAGGAAGAAAGCATCAATGCCTACCGGCATGCGGTGAATGCTATCGATGATGCGGTGGAAGCACTGGTGAAAGTGATCACGGCCTGGGGAAAGATCCCCATCGCCATCGGCGGAGGTCACAATAATGCCTATCCGATGATCAAGGGAAGCGCCAAGGGACTGCATAAGGCAGGGCTGATACCGTTGGCCCAGATCAACTGCGTCAACCTGGATGCGCACTCGGATTACCGCCCGGCAGAAGGCCGTCATAGCGGTAACGGTTTCCGTTATGCGGAGGAAGATGGCTACTTACAGAAATATTGCATTCTGGGGCTGCATGAGAGCTATTTGCCACAGAATGTTTGGATGGATATCGTCAACAATCCCTTCATCGATTGCATCACTTACGAGGATATCTTCATTCGTCAGAAGAGAACCTTTGTACAGTCACTCGCGGAAGCGCTTGACTTTATGGAAGATCAACCCACTGGCATAGAGCTGGACCTCGATAGTAT
>JAGIAP010000622.1 GCA_017744805.1 Chitinophagaceae bacterium
GGGATGGCCCGAGGCAGCGCCTTTCCAGCGCATCCTGATCACGGCGGCGCCAGAACAGATCCCGCAGGCATTGATCAGTCAATTGTCGGCAGGTGGTATACTGGTAGCGCCGGTTGGCCGTGCCGGCATGCAAAGGATGGTGCGGTTGACCAAAGCATCGGACGGAACTGTGTCGGAAGAGGCTTTTGATCTCTTCGCTTTTGTTCCCATGTTGCCTGGCCTGCACAACAAAGGCTGATACTTATTTCTTTAGTTCGGTGATCGTTTCTTTCTGGTGGTCCCAGACCCAGGTCTTGTTTTTTTTCGCCGTCACTTTCATGATCGGCTCTCCGTTCTTGTCTGTTTTTTCCGTTTCCTCTTCTTCGAGCAGATTCCAGATCAGTTGATCTGGTTTCCCATTTTTCTCGGAAGGAAAGATGAAGGTTTCTGAATGATAGTATACACCTGCATCACCTACATTGGTCTTGTCGGGAAAACGGACCAGGGAATTGTTTTTCGTAAAAGCGAAATAATAATCGAGGGAAGGAACGCCGCAGGCAGCGCCATTGAAGGAGAGCACTACCATATTCTGAACATTGGTAAGGCCAAGCCCACTCATCACCTTGCCTTCGCTGAAATTGGCGCTTTCATCATTGGGAGTGGCAAAGGCAGCGCGGCTGATAACGGTTCCATTCTGAACCACTTTCAGTCTGACCTGGAAAAATGGAAATGTCTGTTTACTGTTTTCGATAATATAACTGCTGTCCATTTTCCTTTCGATGCCGAACACGAATTTGGTATCTCCGCGACGGAGTGGCGTACAGCTCACTAATCCCTGCCAGATATAGCCATTCCTTTCTTCTCCGTTCTTTGAATATTTGATCTTAAGCCAGGGGCCTTTGAGCCCACGGATGGTAAGGCTATTGGGAGATGCACCGGTGATAAGGATATTGTCTCCTGTAAGAAGGGTATCGATGGGTGGCTGCTTTGTATCAGGGGAAATGCGGATATAGGCAGTGTCTGCATAAATATAACGCTCCAGCGTATCCGAATAATAGATGCCCCAGCTACGCATATCAGGGAAATCATCGATGCTTTGGGCTTTTACTGTAATGCTCAGCAAGGTGAGTACAAGCAGGATCATAGTTTTCATGGCCGCCAAATTAATCAATCCGGGAGAAAGAGAAAGCCCCCGGGCCATAAATACCGGGAACCAGTGATTTTTATGGAAGATGGGCAGGAACTGTATCTTAGATGAGATCATGATAAACGAATTGACATTTGCAGAACGATTTGAAGCCTGTATGATCGGTGGCGCCATTGGCGATGCCTGGGGTTATAGTTTCGAGAATGAAGCTGCCCCTGATCATTCCAAAACGTACTTTATCGGAGGAAGAAAGGAACCGGAAAGAATATGGGCGCTTACTGATGATACCCAGCTCACTATGGCCACCTGTGAAACCCTGGGTAATTCTTTAACTTTTGATCCGGCTTTACTGGCACAATGTTTTCTTCGGTACTTCAGGGAAAAAAGATTGAGTGGATTAGGGGTTTCCACGTTAAAAGCCCTGACGGAACTGGAGGCAGGAATGGATTGGAATATGACCGGCAGATCAGGAGAGTTTGCTGCAGGCAATGGTGCTGCTATGCGTATTGCGCCTTTCGCTTTTTTCAGCAATGCGGGAAGGGAAGATATCAGGAATGCCTGCAGGATCACGCACAGGAATGAAGAGGCATATT
>JAGIAP010000623.1 GCA_017744805.1 Chitinophagaceae bacterium
CCACTATGATAGCGGCGACCTCGCCTTTATTGTTTGATACCAGCTTTTCCACTGCTGCCAGATCATTGTACTGGCAGGTAAGTGTATCCGCTGCTGTGCTGGCCGTAACGCCCGGCACTGCCTGGATATTCAGCGTTGCCACACCACTTCCAGCTTTCACGAGGAAGCTGTCGGCATGTCCATGATAACAACCTTCAAATTTGATGATCTTGTTCCTGCCTGTGTAGCCACGGGCCACGCGGATGGCGCTCATACAAGCTTCGGTGCCGCTGCTCACCATGCGGATCAGGTCTACATTGGGAGCCATGCTTTTGATCAGCTCTGCCATCTTCACTTCCAGTTCGGTAGGGGCACCGTAAGAAGTGGAATAGACAGCCTGCTCCTGAATGGCCTTCACCAGCGGTTGATAAGCATGTCCCAGGATCATTGGTCCCCAGGATGCGATATAATCGATATAGCGGTTGCCATCCACGTCGTAGAGGTAAGGGCCTTCTGCCCGTTGAATGAAGAGCGGCGTGCCGCCTACACTCCTGAAGGCTCGAACGGGCGAGTTCACTCCACCGGGAATGCTGAGTTGTGCACGATTGAACAGCTCTACACTTTTTGTATTGTTCATAGCAAGAATATTAAGTTTATCCGATCAGCCTGATGGCGTCCTTTGCAAAATAAGTGGCAATCAGGTCAGCGCCTGCGCGCTTGATAGCGGTCAATGTTTCCATGATGGCTTTATCCTCATCCAGGATACCGGCTTTGGCAGCCATCTTGATCATGCTGTACTCTCCGCTGATATTGTAGGCACTAACGGGAACGGTCACTGCATCTTTCACTTCACGGATGATATCCAGGTAAGCGAGCGCGGGTTTCACCATCACGATATCGGCACCTTCTTCCACATCCATCAGTGTTTCTTTGATGGCTTCTACGCGATTGGCATAATTCATCTGGTATGTTTTCTTGTCGCCGAAGCCGGGAGCAGAATCCAATGCATCGCGGAAAGGACCATAGAAGCAGGATGCGTATTTGGCGCTATAGCTCATGATGCCTGTTTGGGTGAAATTGTTATCTTCCAGTGCTTCGCGGATGGCAGCGATGCGGCCATCCATCATATCACTGGGAGCAACAAAGTCAGCGCCTGCCTGTGCATGGCTCACGCTCATGGCGGCGAGTACTTCCACTGTTGCGTCGTTCACTATTTGCTGTCCTTCAACGATCCCGTCGTGACCAAATGAGGAGAAGGGGTCCAGGGCCACATCGGTCATTACCAGCATATCCGGGCAGGAGTTCTTAGCGGTTTTGATGGCGCGCTGCATCAGGCCGTCCGGGTTCACGGCTTCTGTACCCTTGTTATCTTTCAACTCATCGGGCACTTTCACAAAAAGCAGGATGCTTTTGAGTCCCAGGGTCCAGAGCTCTTTCACTTCACGCGCGAGATTGTCCAGGCTCAGCCTGTAATAGCCGGGCATGGTGCTGATCTCTTCTTTTACGTCTTTACCTTCCACAACAAACAACGGCACGATAAAATCTTCCGGTCTGAGAATGGTTTCTGCCACCATCGCACGGATAGCGGGCGACTGCCGGAGGATCCTGTTTCTTCTTTGTAAATACATGATCGATATATTTTAGTGAGATAACGTTATCAATACTAAACCCATTCTTTAGGAAAAAGGCAGGCATCCAGCAGACGCGCTTCTTCGCTTCCCGGAGCGGGTTGATAA
>JAGIAP010000624.1 GCA_017744805.1 Chitinophagaceae bacterium
TCTTCAGGCTGTCTGTATACAAATGGAAAGCAATGCTATCTACTTTTGGGTTTTGAGCAAATAAAGGAATGGAGCAAAACAGCATGAGCGATATGGATACTAAAGATCTCATCATAATTGGCGTCAAGTTAGTAAAAATGCGGGGAATGTATCATGCCCTGATGGTCAGACGTTTTTCGCAAGGATCGGGTTGCCTCCCTGCCGCTTTCGGTGGATTTTTGTGATCGTATCGTTCACAACAAAATTATGCAGTGTATGTTATTTGAAAACAAAGAACTTTACCGCCCATTGACAGCCGATCAACATCAATACAATACCATCGCCAGGGCCATCGAATACCTGTATACCCACTTCAAGGATCAGCCGGATCTGGAAGAAGTGGCCGCGCAGGTACATGTGAGCCCCTTCCATTTCCAGCGTATGTTCACGGAATGGGCCGGTATCAGTCCCAAGCGATTCATGCAATTCCTCACAGCAGGCTTCCTCAAGGAGCGGCTCAACAATTTTTCCAGTATCGCCGATGCGGCCGATGCTGCAGGCCTTAGCAGCCAGAGCCGGGTCTACGACCTCTTTGTGACCCTGGAAGCCGTTACCCCGCAGGAATTCAAAGAAAAAGGAGCGGGCATCACCATCCACTATGGATTCCATGGAACGCCTTTTGGGAAAGTGATCATCGGAGCTACCACCCGCGGCATCTGCCATCTTTATTTCCTTACCGATGAGGATACGGAGAAAGCGGTCCGGCAATTGCAACAATTATGGGAGAATGCTGTACTGCAATATGATCCGGAAAAGACAGCGCCATTGGTCGAAATGGTTTTTGATCCCTCCAAAAGGACCGAAAAACTGCATGTGCTGGTGAAAGGCACCAATTTCCAGGTCAAGGTCTGGAATGCGCTTCTGAAGATCCCTTCCGGATCCCTCACCACCTACCAGGATGTTGCCCGGCAGATAGGGCTGCCGAAAGCGCTCCAGGCCGTAGGATCCGCCGTGGGAGCCAATCCGGTAGCTTTCCTGATCCCTTGTCACCGGGTGATCCGCAAAAACCTGGTGCTGGCAGATTATATGTGGGGGCCCGAAAGAAAGAAGGCCATCCTCGGATGGGAGCTCAGCCGGGACAGCATCCTGCCCGGAACCGGTATATCATAGCCTTTCCCGCTCTTTTTATCCCCACGTACTGCACAAGTGAAGTATTGGTGCATAAGAATCTATTGAAATTGGAGGACGGTAACAAACAAGAACCTATTTTGTACCTCAAAGCTGCTATATTTGCTGTCCTTTAAAAAAATAGACAAGTGCGATTAAAGAGTTTAGAAATTAAGGGCTTTAAAAGTTTCGCGGATAAGACCGTACTGAACTTTGACACCGGCATCACAGGCGTTATCGGGCCTAATGGCTGTGGAAAGAGTAATATCATTGACTCTATCCGCTGGGTGATCGGTGAACAAAAGATCAGCCATCTCCGCTCCGAAAACCTCGAAAGCCTGGTTTTCAATGGCTCAAAAACCCGCTCTGCCAGTGGCCTCGCGGAAGTAAGCCTTACCTTCGAGAACACCAAGAATCTCCTGCCCACAGAATTCAATACCGTTACCGTAACGCGTAAATTCTACAAAAGCGGGGAATCCGAGTACCGTCTCAATGATGTGCAATGCCGCCTCAAAGATATCCAGAACCTGTTCATGGATACCGGGGTGAGCACAGACT
>JAGIAP010000625.1 GCA_017744805.1 Chitinophagaceae bacterium
ATTTGACATCACCCACACGCACATTCGAAAATGTCTGGCGCGGGCTGATATCGATATCCTCCTGGCTTTGGAACAGCCCTTCTGCGATGAAGGCAAACGACTGGCCCGGGGGCAGTCCTTTGCCGGAGAGATAGGCATAACGTTTTGCAGCCTCATCATTCTCTATTATTTCATTTTTTGCAAAAGTGAAATTGCCCCTGAAGGAATAATAGAATCCGCTGGCACTAGTATTCTTCACTTCGATCAAACCATCGATCCCTTTATTCTTTATCCTTCCCAGGTTACCGTAAGGAATAGACCAGGGAAAGAATCCTGCCACTGCGGGAACAGTTTGTCTTTGTATGAGGATATCCTTACGGTCTTCATTGAAGGCATCCACCTGGATGGTGAGCTTGTCGTTGAACAACCCGATATCGATACCGATATTATTCTTTACAGCCGTTTCCCAGGTAACATTGGGGTTGCCGATCGCATCCTCTTCCATTCCGGCCAGCAGTTCCTGGTTGGGCCCGAAATAATAGGATTGCCCCTGTGTTCTGACCGTGCTCTGAAACAGGAATCGTTGTCCTATCTGATCATTTCCCACATAGCCATGCGATGCCCGCAGTTTCAGGTTGTTCACGAAAGATATATTCCAGAACATTTCATTGGAAACCACCCAGCCTATGGAGGCGGAAGGAAAGAATCCAAACCTGCTGCCTTTCGGAAAATTCTCGGAACCGTTGTAGCCGAAATTGAACTCGGCCAGGTACCGGTTATCGTAACTATAGGTGGCTCTTCCGGCAAGACCCTGGCGGCGGAATGGAATATTTGATCTTGAATCCGGCGCTGTGAGGTTTACATAATCCCGCTGATTGTACAACAGCATCGAAGTAATGGCATGACCATTGAACGCTCGTTCATAATTGAGCTGCAACTCCGTATAGATGGCCCTGTTACTGGCATTCTCAGTTACATATCCCAATGGTTTTTCCTCTCTGAAAGAGGTGCTGTACATGTCTTCATTGGTTACAGGATCCTTACCCAGGTATCTTTTCACTTCAAATTCCTTCAACCGTACATTATTGGTCTGCGCATAATGATCGTAAGAGAAAAGGCCACGTAACGACAAACCTTTTGTTGTGAAGGAAGACATATCCCAGCGTGCTGCAAAAGTTCCCTGCAGGGTGCTCCTGTTCTGCGCGGAATAACCTGATTGAGTAACCCTGCCCCAGGGGTTCCAGCCAATAAACGTTTGTGCGCCACCGGGAGTTCCATCCGGATTCCTGATGGGATAGGCAATGGGTGAGATCACTTTCAGGGCTTCAAAGATCTGCGGAGCGCCGAAGCCCGGGTAATTACCGTTTTGGATGATGCCTCCGAGTCCCAGTTGCATAGTGAGCCTTTTGGAGAGATTGATATCGATATTGCTACGGAAATTATAGCGTTTGATCTTGGCGTTGGTATTGAATTTATTGGCTGCATCCTGTTTGTAAATGCCGTCCTGCAAGGTGAAGCCGATGTTGGTGTAATACTTTATGATATCGGTACCGCCGGTAATGCTCAGGTTGTTGATAGTTTGCCAGGCATCAGTTTTCAGCGTGGCATCCGTCCAGTCGCTGTTCGGGTACAGATAAGGGTCTGAGCCATCCGCAAATTTCTGCAGCTCTTCTGAGCTCCAGCGGGGCGCCTGGCCGGCATTCACCAGCGC
>JAGIAP010000626.1 GCA_017744805.1 Chitinophagaceae bacterium
GGATAGAATACCGCCTGCTGCGGATCCCCGGGATGAAAGCATAGAATGGCAACGAGCGGGACCAGCTCTTTGTTGCCGACTCATTGCAGAATGCCATCCGCGTCCGGCGGGCCTTCCACCAGCACAATATCCGGTTTCGTGCTCTCCAGGAATTCTTTCACATTCCTTGCGGAGCCCGGACCATGATGTCTTATTCCAAGAATATGAATGGCCATTACAAAAACTTGAAGTGATCAAAAACTTACACACCCAGATCGCGGCAGGCGCGATAAATATCTTTCCAGTCATCTCTTGTTTTGAGCACTGTTTCCAGGTATTCGTTCCAAACGATCTTGTCCTGCACAGGATCTTTCACAACCGCTCCGATGATGCCTGCTGCCAGGTCATGTGCTTTCAGTTGTCCATCTCCAAAATAGGCGGCCATACTGAGCCCATTGTTCACTACGGAAATGGCTTCCGCAGTACTGAGTGTGCCGGTTGGCATTTTCACTTTTGTTTTTCCATCGAGCGTAACACCGGTGCGGAGCTCACGGAAAATGGTGACGATGCGGCGGATCTCCTGCAGTGCCGGTGGTTCGGCAGGCAACTGCATCACCTTCTCGAAACTTTCCACTCTTCTTTTTACAATATCGATCTCCTCATCCATTGAATCAGGAACAGGCAGGATCACGGTATTGAAACGGCGTTTGAGAGCCGAGCTCAATTCGTTCACTCCTTTATCGCGGTTATTGGCAGTGGCGATGATATTGAATCCGCGTACTGCCTGTACTTCGATATTCAGTTCAGGAACAGGCAAGGTTTTTTCAGAAAGAATGGTGATCAACGCATCCTGTACATCGGCCCCGATACGCGTGAGCTCTTCTATCCGTGCGATTTTCCCATCTTTCATCGCGCGCATGATGGGCGTTTCCACCAGGGCTTTTTCCGTTGGGCCTTCAGAGAGCAGTCGTGCATAATTCCATCCGTAACGAATGGCATCTTCCCCGGTACCGGCCGTACCCTGCACTATCAGCCTGGAGTTGCCACTGATGGCTGCTGCCAGGTGCTCACTCACCCAGCTCTTGGCCGTACCGGGCAAGCCGTAGAGCAGCAGTGCGCGGTCTGTGGTGAGTGTGGCCACGGCAATTTCCATTAGTCGTTTATTACCGATGTATTTGGGGCTCACTTCAAATCCGTTCTTCAACTTGCCACCCACCAGGTAGGTGACTACAGCACGAGGGCTCAATTCCCAGTTGGCGGGCCTTTGATCGCCGTCCTGCTTCTTCAGTTCATCCAGCTCCTGTGCAAATAAATGTTCCGCGTGCTGACGTAAGATGGTTGACATATGATTTGTTTTATACGTTGAATGCGTTCAGTATTTCTTTTTTGATATGAAGGATACGCTTCAGAAAGGCAGCGGTAGTTTGCCATAGATTCAGTTTGTAATCCTCTGCTGGCTTGATGCTATCTACACGATCCGCTATATCGGGGATCAGCATGACATGCTTCAGCAATACCGTTCTCGAATATTGATAAGGGTTATTGGCGATATGGGTGAGTATCAATATGGCAAGCTGAGCGCTCCAGGGCCTTTCACTTGCCATGGCAGCATCGATCATCTTTTCAGGCAGTTTATCGAAGTGCCGGATCATATATTCTTCCCTTTTAACATGATCCACAAGAGGAAGCACTTCCGTATACACG
>JAGIAP010000627.1 GCA_017744805.1 Chitinophagaceae bacterium
GGCATGGCTTTCGAGTTCAAAAAGCTCAAAGAGATTTACAATAAACCAGGCATCCTGGGCAATCCCGCCTGCGACCGTGAAGTGGATTTCGAGACCATGAAGGGCGATATCTGTATCGAATTCATCGATGACGCTTATGTGCTGGATGAGAAAGTGAGCAGCAAGGCTGTATTTGAAAGACAGCGTACCCGCTGGATGGAATCGCAGATCATCCATCTTCGCCTGTTCTTTGACAAAAATCAAGGACCATTACCTAAAACAAGGGATTACTGGAATAAGCTCTTTGCCAATCTCGCTCCTCCCAGATTGATCTTCCTTATTAGTTATTGTCTCTTCTTTTTGCTCTTCCTGGTGGAGTGGATCAGTGGGGTTCAATTCCTCTTTCCACCCTATGCCTGGTGGGCCGGATTGACCGTATTATATTTTTTGACATTTATCATATCCATTCCCGGCAACTTTTATAGCTGGCAAACACTGCGGGCTTTACTGCATATTCCACTACTGATGTGGAGTATTATACGTGCGCTTTTCCGTATGAAAGTGAGTAGGAAAGAGTTCCTTCATACCCCGAAGGCATATACGCAGGAATCGAACCAATAAGGCTGCAACCCAGATGGGCCGGGTGTTTCCTCAATATTAATTTTTTCCACATTAGCCAAAGATTATACCCACATATATGAAATGGCCCTGGTTTTGCTGTTTCTTTGCGTAACTTACTACGCCCTCTCTTACCTCTGTACACTAGAAGAACTACGTTTGATTTTTGTCAAATTCACCTGTCAAAAAACCGTGGCTCTGATGTATTGTATCATCGTATTATTTCGTTTTATGGTAAGGTTATTGTATATGGAATGCCATGCAATCCCTTATTCGAATCCAATATATCCTAATACCGAAAAATCGCCTCTATGAAGAACTCTACCCTGTTGCGTAGACAACTGCTGCTGTTGTTTTCTTTCTTCATGCTCTTTCTTTCAGGTTTTTCTCAGCAAAAACAAAATTGGATCACTGCCAGGAATGGCAAGGAGATCGGCTTTTATGAATATCAGCCTTTAGATTATTCAGCCAATCCTACCAAGAAGTATCCATTGATCATCTTCCTTCATGGTTATGGAGAAAGAGGTGATGGCAGATCCCAGCTTGCCAATATTTTATTGAGTGGCACTCCGCCCAGACTGATCGCGGATGGAAACCCGATGACATTCACCTGGAATGGCAAAACGGAAACCTTTATCGTGATCAGCCCCCAATTGAATTCCGAGTTCAGTTGGTGGCAGAACTGGTATGTGGATGAACTGCTGGCCTATGCCCAGAAAACCTATCGTGTAGATGAGAACCGTATCTTCCTGACCGGCCTGAGTATGGGCGGTGGCGGTACCTGGGCCTATGCAGGTGCTTCCGTGGACAATGCAAAGAAGTTCGCTGCCATCGGTGTTTCCTGCGGTGCCTGTACCACTTTCGACCGATGCAATCTCGCCAATGCCAACCTTCCCGTATGGACCTTCCATGCAAAGGATGATAATAGCGCTGCTCCTTATAGTTGTACGGTAGGCACCATTGCAGCCATCAATGCCTGCAACCCTGCAGTGCCTCCCTACTTCACCACCTACGAAACCGGCAATCACTGGATCTGGGGCCGCGTGTACGACCCGGGCCATAACGAACAGGACCCCAATC
>JAGIAP010000628.1 GCA_017744805.1 Chitinophagaceae bacterium
CAGTGGGATCGATCACCAGGGTGCTGGTCTTTGAATACTCCTTTACTTCGAATTTTACTGTGCTGTTGTTGGCGATCACGAATTTGCAATCGATATCCTTTTTACCACTGTTCATGTCGAACTGGTAAGCATAAGGGTTTCTCTCACGTACATTGCCAACCGAAGTTTTGATCACCAGCTCCTGGTTGCGGATAGAAAGTTTTTCTGCTCCCTTGTATACCATTCTCACGGAGCTGAGATCGGCGCCGGGATGTACAATGATATCGTATTTGAGATTGCCGTAATCTGCATAGTAACGCACATCGATACCGGGATAAACATCTTTATATGTGAGGGCCGTGTAAGTGCCTACGTTGGTAGCCCATTTGGAAGGATCGTTGCCGAGGAAATAGCTGGTGTTATTGGAAACTGCTTTTTCAGGAATGATCCGGGGATTGGGATTGGCCCCTTCGAATTCCACGAAATAAGTATGGCCGCGAACGATCATGGGATCCTGTGAAGGAGAGCTCCCTCCGCCATTACCAGGCTCTGAAGGGGAGTTGGTGGCATTGGTGGCGGTGCGGTTATTGCGGGGCGGCCTGGTGATGCCACCATTGTCGCTATGACCGTGGTGATAATTCTTATAGGCCCGCTCCAGGTCTTCGGGATTGTACATGTTCACGGAGAAGCCGCGACTGGTCAGGAAGAAAGCACCTGAAGCAAATTCCCCCTTGAATTTTACATCTTTCTCCCACTGTCCTTTGTTCTCGATGAATTCAAAGCTGCCGGAACCACTCTGTGCGGATAAGTGGAGGGTGGCGAGACAAAGCAATGTAACGGCTATCAGATTTTTCCTGCCCAAGATTTCTTTTTTACAATTTACTGAAATAATATCTGTTACGGAACTGCCGGGTTTGGCAGGCCTTCGGAAAATTTAAGAGATTTTGCTCCAGGCAGTCTTTCCTTGTAAGGATTGCAGATAGTTTTTGAGGCGCAAATTCCCGGCTGAGCTAAGGTCGGGATCAGTGTCTATGATACGACCGGCCATATCTTTCGCCAATTCCAGCCACTCCCTGTCCTGTAAGATATTCGCCAGTTTGAAATTCAGCATTCCACTCTGCCTGGTACCTTCAATATCACCGGGCCCACGCAACTCCAGGTCTTTCTCTGCGATCTTGAATCCGTCTGTGGTTGCCACCATCGTCTTTAACCGCTCAAGCGCATCATTGTTCAGTTTATTGCTTGTTAATAAAATGCAAAAGCTCTTCTCACTTCCTCTTCCTACGCGGCCTCTGAGCTGATGCAATTGCGATAAACCAAATTTCTCTGCACTTTCGATCACCATTACGCTTGCATTCGGTACATCCACGCCCACTTCTATCACTGTTGTGGCAACCATGATTTGAGTGTCATGGTTCTTAAAACGTTGCATATTGGTTTCCCGTATTTCGTTGGTCTGCCTGCCATGCACCATGCTGATCCAGAATTTGGGCTCAGGGAAATATGCTTTTACATTTTCATATCCTTTCATCAGGTTCTCATAGTCCATTTTCTCCGATTCTTCAATGAGCGGGAAAATGATATATGCCTGTCTGCCTTTTTCAATTTCGGATCGTATAAATCCCATCACCTGGCTACGCGTCTGCTCATAACGATGTACGGTTTGAATGGGCTTTCGGT
>JAGIAP010000629.1 GCA_017744805.1 Chitinophagaceae bacterium
GAGTAGAAATATGGGGTCTTTGCCTCAAACTCCGCGCTGCAGGTGTCCACCATTTTATAAACGCGGGTGATATTGGCAGCTTTTCTCTTTTCGTAAACATCCTCATCCTTTCCGTCCTGCATGATCAGTGCGATCTGCTGGTCGCTGAAACCAAGGTCCTTGGCGGTTTTCAGCAATTCAGTAGGTAGGGTGTTGAGTTTGTATTTCGCGATCTCTTTCTCTACATCAACGATCTTCTGGATCTCGTTCACGAACCAGCGGTCGATGCCGGTTGCTTTGGAGATGGTACCTACAGAGATGCCATCCATGAGGGCGTCCTTGATGCGGAAGATGCGATCCCATTTCGGGGTCTTGATGTATTCCACGATCTCTTCAGCATGCATCTGGCTTTTTCCGTAGTAGCCGAGGCCAACTGCGTTGTTCTCCAGGCTCTGGCAGGCTTTCTGAACGGCTTCTGCAAAGCTGCGTCCGATAGCCATCACCTCACCTACAGATTTCATCTGCAGACCGAGTGTGTCATTGGCTCCTTTGAACTTGTCGAAGTTCCAGCGTGGCATTTTCACGATCACATAGTCCAGTGCCGGCTCGAAGTAAGCGGAGGTTGTCATGGTGATCTGGTTCTTCAGTTCATCGAGGGTATAACCGATAGCCAGTTTGGCTGCGATCTTGGCGATGGGGTAACCAGTGGCTTTGGATGCCAGGGCAGAAGAACGGCTCACGCGGGGGTTGATCTCTACGGAGATCAGTTTCTCGGTGGCAGGGTCCATGGCAAACTGTACGTTACAACCGCCGGCGAAATTGCCGAGGCTACGCATCATCAGGATGGCCTGGTTACGCATTTCCTGGAAGGCGGTGTCGCTGAGGGTCATGGCGGGGGCCACAGTGATGGAGTCTCCGGTATGAACGCCCATGGGATCTACGTTCTCAACGGTACAGATGATGGCAACGTTGTCGTTTTTGTCGCGGAGAAGTTCCAGTTCGTATTCTTTCCAGCCGAGGAGGGCTTTTTCAACCAGCACCTCGTGGATAGGGGAGGCTTTCAGGCCTTTGTCCAGCGCGGCTTCCAGCTCGGATTTGTCGTGAACGAATCCGCCGCCAGAGCCACCCAGTGTAAATGAAGGGCGGATAACGAGGGGGAACCCGATCTCCTGGGCGTATTCCTTTCCTTCAAGGAGGGAATTGGCTACTTTGGAGTTGGCTACGGGAACGCCGATCTTGAGCATCAGTTGGCGGAATTTCTCGCGGTCTTCCGCTGTGTCGATGGCTTCCACGTCCACCCCGATCAATCTTACATTGTATTTTTCCCATACGCCCAGCTCTGCGGCTTCCTTGGTGAGGTTGAGGGCTGTTTGTCCACCCATGGTGGGGAGAACGGCGTCGATCTGGTTTTCTTCCAGGATCTGTTCTATACTTTCTACTGTCAGTGGCAGTAGGTAAACCTTATCAGCCATCATGGGGTCAGTCATGATAGTAGCTGGGTTACTATTGATCAAAATGACCTTAATTCCTTCCTCGCGCAAGCTGCGGGCAGCCTGGGAGCCGCCGGTATTGCCGCTATAAGCGAGCAGGTCTCCTTTTTTTACCG
>JAGIAP010000062.1 GCA_017744805.1 Chitinophagaceae bacterium
ATTGATGGCTGCTTCGATGGTTTGGTGTGCCACTGCCGGCGAATCTGGTCTTTTTTTCTTTTGTTCCGTAAATGGAAAATTGAAACGCAGCGTGCCGATCCCTGCTTTTGCGAGGCCTGCCGCCAAAGATTCCATGAAAATATGATCCATGCCTGCTCCTGCGCCATGAGCTAAACTAAAGATGCAACTTGCTTTGGCAGGGACTG
The DNA here is from genome assembly GCA_017744805.1 of Chitinophagaceae bacterium. Taxonomy (GTDB): domain Bacteria; phylum Bacteroidota; class Bacteroidia; order Chitinophagales; family Chitinophagaceae; genus Pseudobacter. Next base: position 207 of record JAGIAP010000062.1, read on the forward strand.
TACAAATGGCGGAAACTTTTCCAATAGCGGGCGAAACGGAAATGGTCAATGATTTGGTGCTCATGGTGAATTGTTTTTCAGATCCGCGGTCATTAATATTCCCTGCAATATAAATAACTAAGAAGCTACTTGCGTTAGTTTAAGTAATTTTAGTGAATGGATCTGTTCCTTCAGGCTTTACGTGCATTTGTTTCTGTTTCCCAGGCCTGATCATCTTTTTCAGAGCCCCATACCCTGGTTTTGTTCCGAAATAAAACGATAAACAATATGACACAAGTCATTCTGGGAGCGGGTGGAGATATTGGCAGACTGCTGGCCAAAGAACTGAAGAGCTATACAAGCCAGGTACGTCTGGTAGCCCGGCGTCCTGCGCAAGTAAACGGCGATGATGAATTGATGCCTGCAGATCTGTTGTCTGCCAGCCAGGTAGATAAAGCCGTAGCGGGTACTTCCATTGCCTACCTGGTGGTTGGGCTCAAATATGATCTGAAAGTATGGCAAAGAGATTGGCCGGTTGTGATCCGGAACGTGATCGATGCATGCCTGAAGCATAATGTCAAGCTGGTCTTCTTCGACAATGTATACATGTACGATAAGAAAGCGATCCCGCATATGACAGAAGAAAGTCCCATGGATCCACCTTCTCAAAAAGGAAAACTGCGATTACAGATTGTTGAGACCATCTTCAACGCCATATCCCAAAAAGGTTTGAAGGCTCTTATTGCCAGAAGTGCCGATTTTTATGGACCAGGTGCAAAAAATGGAATTCTGAACGTGATGGTGCTTGACCCGGTTTTGAAGGGAAAGAAGATGAACTGGCAAGCGAACGTACATAAAACGCACTCCTTCACCTATACTCCCGATGCGGCAAAAGCTACGGCAATATTGGGGAACACCGCCAGCGCCTATAACCAGGTATGGCATTTGCCCACTTCTTCCGAACGTTTGACCGGAAAGGATTTTATTACAAAAGCTGCGGCCTTGAAAGGTGTAAAAGCTTCTTATTTTGTGCTAAATACTTTTCTCCTTTCTTTGGCAGGCTTGTTCAACCGAACTATCAAGGAACTGGTTGAAATGCAATACCAGAACAACCAGGATTATTTTTTCGATAGTCAGAAATTCTGCAAAGCATTTGGCTTTACCCCTACCAGTTATGAAAATGGAATGAAGGAAGTGTTGAAAGCCCTGTAAATAGTTACTTACAGGGCTATGCGATATTGATGATATCTGATGTGATTTTTTTGCCCCTTATTTATTAGGTAGTTGCCTTAGGTGTTCCCATACAAACTCAGACACTTTACCTTCATCTCCGATATCATGAACAGCGCCCTGCACATAAGCGCCGAGCAGAGGGTCTTTATAGAGATCCTTATTCTCAATGAATTTAAAAAGATCGATCGCCGCCTGTACATTGGTCACAGGGCCTAAATCGTAATTACCGGCATGGCTGGAAGGGTCTCGTCCGGAGTTCATGCATTGGAGGTTGAATTGATGATAGTCTACTTTCCCCGCAGGCACCTCATAGCTCGCACGCTCAGCAAGGATGCCATTCTGGGCTGTTTTTAACCTTGAAATGAAGATCAACCCAGGCGGAAGCTCTAAACGGATGGGCTTATTGGTCTTATTGTAAAAACTCACACATAAGGTCACAAGCGAGCCATTGCCGGTTGCATTGCTGGAGCTCCAGTCTTTTGCAAAGCAGCTATCGTCTTCACTGGTACTAAAATGAAGGGCTTCCATGAATTCGATGCCATCTGGCAGTGTAAATTTTGTTCCTTCCGGATCTTCCAGACTATTGGCACCCCAACCTTTATAGTAGATGTGTTCAGGATCCGGTTCATTGTCTGTATTAGATTTGTTACAGGAAAAGGTTGAGACAGCCAGTAAAATAGGGATCAGTATCTTCTTACAGCACGAGATCATAGTGTTAGATTATTGATGGTTGCAGTATTTGTGCAGTTTTCAAAGGTGCAAAACAAGGGAGAATCCAATAGCGATTCAAATCCGGTAGCTATATTCCCAATTTTATAGATAGAGAGTGCTCCCGAAGGGGTATTGAGCTGTTTGGCATTGATATCCTGTTATTGGTCGACAAAGCGTGAGGTAGGAGCATGCAACAGATCGATTTAGCGATTGTCTATTAAATGTTTGTCACTTTATGTAATGTTATGCAAGGAAAAATAATACTGTTTCTCCTTTTATTCTGTTCTGGTCAGGCGTTTAGCCAGTTATCGGAGCCAATAAAGGATTCTTTGATGTCTGATGCTCTTCATGAAAAAAGAGAGATCAATATTTATGTGCCGGCAGGATATACAAAAGACACTGCGACGTATGATGTATGGTATGCAGTGGATGGAGAATGGGACACCAGGCTTTTTACGAATATATTCAATTATGTGGTGGCCATGGGATTTGCACCTCCTTCAATTATAGTAAGGGTACCTAACCGCTATGTGAATGGGTTCAATCTTCGCGACCGCGATCTTACACCTACCCGGTGGAAGGATGTGGACAGTTCCGGAGGCGCCGATCAATTCCTTGATTTCTTTGAAAAAGAATTGATGCCTTATATCCGGAAACATTACTGGACCAATGGCGAATCTGCCCTGATAGGCTCTTCACTGGGTGGGATGTTTGCTATTTATACTTTGCTGAAACGCCCCACACTTTTCCACTTTTACATTACAGCGGACCCCGCACTGTTCTTCGATGATAATTTTGTGCCCTGCCTGGCGGCAAAAACCATCAACCAAATTCAATATTCAAACACTGTGCTCAATATCGGAGGCCGCAGCGGCGCATCCTATCATTATATGGTAAGGGATGTAATGGATAGTGTTTTACGGAAAGAAGCGCCTGCCAGCCTGCACTGGCATTCCGCTCTCTATGATAATGAAACCCATGGGAGCAGTGTATTCAAGTCCACCTACGATGGAATTAAATTCGCTTATCTCGGTTACGCTGCCAGGAATGCGCAGGTGCAGCCGACAGGAGGAATAGTTGTAAAGGACCGGCCGGTCAGGCTTTTCGTACCCACCGATTATGCGGATATGCATTATACATCGGACGGGAAAGAGCCAACTACAATGGATACCAAAGTGGATGAGTTTTTGATTGTTAGTGAACCTGAAAAAATAAAGGTGAGATCCTTTTCCCCCAGTGGTCGCTATGATCATGATCTCCCGGTAAAACTCCGGACCGGCGATTATCTGAGCCCCAAAAAAATATCATCTAAAAAGACCGTTCTAAAATTACTCGATAGTACATTCAGGCCTGATGGTTCCGGCATCATGAATGGTTATGTGTCGATCCCGAAAGATGGCTATTATGTTTTGCAATTGACACCTTCCGAAGGCACTAAAATAGTTTTTAACGACTCACTGCTACTACAAGCAGATGCGGCGATGGGGCACGCAAGGCAAACGATCATTCTACCCTTACGAAAGGGGAATTATCAGCTTCGCGTGGAGCACCCTTCTAAAAATGCCAGCGATCCGGCTTTGAATTTTGGATTCTTTTCAAGTGTGGATGGACAGGATGATTGGTGGAAGAACCGAATGATCAGGTGGTGAACAATAATGGTGTATCCTGGTATCCAGGGCCGGATCCTAAGCAAGAAGTCAAATCAGAAAGCCCGTTGCGTGCAGACAACGGGCTTTCTATTATTATTCTTTTAATTGACCTTATGATTTCTTGAAAGCGGCTGTAAGATCTTCCTTGATATCTTCAATATGTTCGATACCCAGTGAGATGCGCAACAAACCGGGTTCTACGCCAGCGGATCTTTGTTCGGCTTCTGTCAGTTGCTGGTGTGTAGTGGTAGCAGGATGGATGATCAGCGTTTTAGCATCTCCTACATTGGCGAGGTGACTGATCAGTTGCAGGTTGTTCACCAGTTTGTCGGCAGCCTCATTGCCTCCCTTCACTTTGAACGATAATACACCTCCGAAACCATTGCGTAAATATTTTTTAGCCAGCGCATGGTATTGGTTGTTGGAAAGACCGGGATAATTTACATATTCCACCTGTGGGTGTGCCTGTAGCCATTCAGCCAGGGCGAGCGCATTGTCAACAGTGCGTTGAACACGCAGGCTAAGCGTTTCCAATCCCTGAAGGAAGAGGAAGGCATTGAAAGGAGCGAGGGTAGGGCCCAGGCTACGCAGGCCGGTAACCCTGGCGCGGATGATATACGCGATATTACCGAAGGGACCGTCCGTTCCGAAAATGTCCCAGAATTTCAGGTTATGATAAGCTTCGTCGGGTTCAGTGTAGTAACCGAATTTGCCATTGCCCCAGTTAAAATTACCTGCATCCACGATCACGCCTCCAATGCTGGTGCCATGTCCTCCGATCCATTTGGTAGCTGATTCCACAATTACATTGGCTCCGTGATCGATCGGTCTGCAGAGGTAACCGGCTGCACCGAAAGTATTGTCCACTATCAGTGGGATCTGGTGTTTCTGTGCGATCTCCGCCAACCGGTCGAAATCTGGAATGCTGAAAGCGGGATTGCCGATGGTTTCCACGTACAGGGCCCTTGTACGGTCGTTGATCTTCGCTTCAAAATCGGCCGGATTGTCCCCGTCTGCGAATGTAGCTTGAAAGCCCAGGCGCTTTAAACTCACTTTGAACTGGTTGTAGGTGCCGCCATAGAGGAAGGAAGATGCCACGATATTATCGCCCTGCTGGAGGATGTTCTGCAAAGCGAGGAATTGGGCAGACTGTCCGGAGGCTGTGGCAAGGGCGCCAACACCGCCAGCCAATGCCGCGATCCTTTTTTCAAAAACATCCGTGGTCGGGTTCATGATACGGGTATAGATATTGCCGAATTCTTTCAAACCAAACAGGTTGGCAGCATGCTCGGCACTGTCGAACACATACGAAGAGGTTTGATAAAGCGGCACTGCCCTTGATTTGGTAACCGGGTCAGGAGTTTGGCCTGCGTGCACCTGGAGGGTTTCGAAGCGTAAATTTTGTTGGGACATGATAGTTTGTTTATTTTCTATAAATTTAGTAGACTAATTGCGTCCGGCATGTTTTTGCCGTCTCTTTTTTTTGAGTTTGTAGATAATAGCTTGAATGGCCTGGCCCACAAACCTGGATTGGCCCATTTTATTTACAACTTAATTCTGTAGTTCAGGTCTGGTGGAAGAAGTGCCTTTTTTTATTTCCCGGAGTTGCTGAAAATATTGCGTTGCCTTCGTTGCATGGCCAGACCTTTTTGCAGCTAGTGTGGCCCCATACAATCCATTGAATCTGTTGGGGTGTTTTTTGAGATTGGCCTCATATGCTTCGAGTGCTAGTGAAGGTTGATCCATTTCCATCAGCATATCACCCAATAACTCTCTTGCTGGAAGCAGTTCACCGGGTGTTACAGGGTGTTTCTCTGTATTGTCTTCCTTATCCGCTGCTGCTGTCATTAGGCGCAAAGCTTCATTCCTTTTCTTTTCTTTTACATCGATCCAAGCTTCACCGGTATTGATCAGAATAAGCACCTTATCGATCTTGTACTTGTCTTTTTGCAGAACGAGCGTATCATATGCCTGGCGAAGTGATTGTAATTCTGTTTTTGCCTGTTCCATCTTTCCTGTATGAACAAGTCCCATCAGCCGTGTAAAATGAATGGTTGCTTTTTGCCAGGGGTATTTGTTCCAGTCGATACCCGGATTTGTTGGTTGCAATATGGCTGCTGCTGCCCATTGCCTGTTCTCCAGAACATAACGGCAAGGAATAGCTGAAACTGCGTATGCAACCTTGAAATTGACGGGATATATTTCTTTCATGTCAGCAGTATAATCAACTAGTTTTTTTGCTTGTACATTATCTCCCTTCTGAAGGTAAGCATATATCAGATAGTCCAATGCATGAAGCTCTTCGTCCATATGTCCTTTGATACCGGCTTGCTGTGCATAACATTGGGAAGAATTCATAGAAGCGAGATTGGATGTTATGCATTCATCCCAGAGCCCCAGTCTGGTGAAAATATGGGAGGGCATATGAAGAGCGTGTGAAGAAGAGGGCGCGATGGAGGCATATTTTCTCGCGGCAGCCAGTCCCTGTTCAGCTAGTTCCGGCGAGTCGAAAGTATGGATCAGGTAATGGGCAATTCCGGGGTGATCAGGCTCTCCGGGGTATAGGGCGTTCAGGATAGCGCCTGCCTTTTTTTGTTTTTGAAAAGTCTTATCATTAGGGTCGGCTGCTGCATCCAGGGCCAATGCATATAAGGCTGCTGCATCGTGATCATCTGGATATTGATGGTGTAAATGTTCCATGGCCGCTTCAAAAGCGAGGCAGCGGGTCAAATGATCTTCTTTGTCGCGATTGGCATAAAAAGCTGCCAGTGCATTGATATAATCCGCTTCCCTGGAAGTTTTATTTTTAAGCGATTGTGCAATCCCTATCGCTTTGGCGCCTTTCTCCAGTTCAGCAGGAGTGGGCGGCGTCCAGAGCGGATGGAAATTGCTCATTGCTACGCCCCAGTAAGCCATCGCACAATCAGGTTGTTCATCGATGATGGTTGAAAAAACCTTTTCAGCTTCATCGTATTCGAATGAATGTAACAGTTTAAGGCCAAGTTCAAATGCTTCCTTTGATTTCTTATTTCCTGAAATGGAAAATTGTACTGATCCGAATTTGTTCAGTGCCGGACCACAGGAGATCAGGCTTCCTCTTTTTAACTGCAGGGAAGAAATAAGCGCTTTGGAAGGCGTTTGATCTTGTTCACTACAGGATGACAATACGAATGGTAACATAAAGCAGCAGGCGAACACTGATGGGTGGACTCGCATACAGGTTGGTTTAAGTAATGAAAGAAGAGGGGCGGATCAATTTGGGTGGAGATCAGGGGAAGAATTCTTCAATAAATTTAAAGCAAATCCCTTTAGCTTTTCCAAAAAATGGCATTTCTGTCCGGCTCGATGGATACGGATTCGATTCACCTTCTGCCAGATCGTAGCCAAAATAACGCCAGCCTTCAATTCCCGGTGAATCTCTGCTGACCGACTGGCTATTTTCTGAATATTGGTTTTTACATGGACTGCCGGAAGTCTACTTCTTAATCTATCTGCCTATCGAAATTGGAATTCTAAATTTTTTCTATTTTACACCAAATTATTAACGAAAGCTCATTGGACAATTTCGATTCAAATAAACGATCGGTCGAAGGGAATTTGGTCAAACAACTTAAACTGGCTGACGAAACAGCTATGGAAGAAGTGTTCCGGCTGTTCTATAACAGACTTTATTCCTTCACGCTCAAGGTAATTGCCAGCCAGATGGATGCTGAGGATCTTGTGCAGGAAGTGCTGCTTCATTTCTGGCTCAACGTCAGGGATAAGAGCATTGTTCCGGAGAACATCGGCGGATACCTGTTCCGCATGATGCGCAACAAATGTTTGAATTACATCGGGAGGCAGGGAAGAATGAATGAACTGAATGCCGCAGCTGCCGGTGAATTTTATGCCAGCCAGGAGCAACTGATGGACGAGATAGAGATGAAAGAAGAGTTCTTTGCCCGCATCAAAAACGAGTTCAGGCATCTCACTCCCATTCAAGTGAAGATCATGCATTATTTATATGTGGAAGGGCTTTCCATGGCTGAAATAGCGGCGCTGCTGGATACCACCGTCAATAATATCCGGAACCACAAAATGCGGGCACTGGAAAAGTTGAAATCGATAGTAGGAAATGGGCTTTTCCTGTATTTCCTCCTTTTCTTAATTTTTTATGAATTTTCTGTGATGAAATGGGTGACTCATGGGTCTTTCTATATAAGACGATGAGTTTCGCCCTCATAAAACGATCATAATGGCCACTTCACAGCATCTTATTGAGATCATTCGCAAACATCTTCAGCAGCAGACATTGTCAGCTGAAGAGCAGTTGAAGCTGAAGGAGTGGCTCAATCTGCAGCCGGGCGAAGGATCGATTTTCATGGAGACAGAATGGGAGAAAGACTTTTCGGACTATTTGAAACTTGATGCCGATGATCAGCAGCTTGAAGCGGCACTACAGCGCTTTAGGGCAACCGCAGCATTTTCGGGAAGTGCTCCTGCTAATAATCAATCTATCCAAATTGCTATTGAGAAGGGCAACGATCATCGCGTTCATTTTATCCGCAAATGGTGGTGGGCCGCAGCGATTTTTATCTTATTCGGCACTGTCGCTTATCTGTATACGAGTCAACAAAAAGAAAAGCCAGTCGTTGCAGCAAAATCTGCTGAAACAAAAGATATCTTACCTGGGGGCGAGCGTGCCATCCTAACCCTGGCAGATGGCAGTAAGATAGCACTCGACAGTGCTGCCACCGGTCAACTTGCAAAGCAGGGCAATGCTTCCGTTATCAAATTGGCCAATGGAGAGATCCGTTATGACGTTAATGGACATTCGCAGACTGCTACCATGATGAATACCATGTCAACTCCTCGCGGTGGCCAATATCAGCTCATATTACCGGATGGGTCCAAAGTTTGGCTGAATGCAGCCTCTGCTATCTCTTATCCGACCGCTTTCACAGGCAATGAGCGCAGAGTGAAAGTGTCGGGAGAAGTGTTCCTGGAAGTAGCTCAAAACAAAGAAAAACCGTTTGTAGTAGATGTGGATGGTAAATCAACCGTGCAGGTGTTGGGAACCAGCTTCAATATTAACTCCTATGCGGATGAAGGGAATATCAAGACGACGCTTATTGATGGGAGTGTAAAAATCAATCAGCAAACCATTCTTAAGCCCGGTCAACAGGCAACCGTTGCCGGTAATAATGTGACGATTCATAAAGCAAATACCGAACAGGTCCTGGCTTGGAAAAATGGCAACTTTGATTTTACGGGTTTAGACTTCAAAGCCTTAATGAGGCAATTGGAGAGATGGTACGATATCGATATCAAGTATGAAAGGGATTTAACCGATTTCAAATCGGAAGGACAGGTGGATCGAGGCGTATCACTCACCGGGATGATCCGCTTTTTGTCAAATTTCGGTATCAAAGCGCGCCTGGAAGGAAGGGTATTGATAATAGAATAGAGATGCCTTTGCATTAGAATTATTTACCTCATCTTATTGAGATCAGCAGGTTTTAGCCCGCTCCCAAATTGTTTGTGAAAAATCAGGCATCGCAATAATAGCAGCTTTATTATTTAATAAATGCAAACCAGCTTTTTAATGTAAAAGTTGGCCCTGGAAACCTATGTACTAACGCAAAGCTTCTCACTGTAATAACAAGATAGCATAATCGAAAAACAGTTATTTTTTACCAAACCGGTTTGGTAAACAGGTTGTGCTGGAATTTACAAACGCTTCTAATTAAAAAGTATGAAAAGATCATTCTTGAGCATGGTATTATTCGGTCTGACCGGTCTCTCAGTTGCTACTGCTCAATGGAAAATGCAGCCCGTTGTGCTGCAGTCAAGATGGGCGAAAGAAGTAAGCCCGGCCAACGCATTGAAGGATTATCCCCGCCCTCAACTGGTTCGTCAACAATGGCAGAACCTAAACGGCCTTTGGAATTATGCGATCACAGGGAAGGATGCGTCTGCTCCCGGAATGTATGCAGGCAAGATCCTTGTTCCCTATCCGCTTGAGTCGGCATTGTCTGGTGTACAAAAGGAACTGAAACCAGACCAGCGCTTATGGTATAAAAGAGAATTTGTCAGTCCTGTGTTGGCCAAAGGAGAACGTTTGCTACTCCATTTTGGAGCAGTGGACTACGAGGCTACCGTGTATGTGAATGGCAAGGTGATTGGCAGCCACAGTGGTGGCTACACCGGTTTTAGTTTTGATATTACCCAGGCATTGCATGCAAACACGAATGAATTGGTCGTAAAAGTATTCGATCCCACTGATAAAGGTGTAGGCCCGCGTGGTAAACAAGTGTTGGATCCCGGAAATATCTTTTATACGCCCAGCAGCGGTATCTGGCAGACAGTGTGGTTGGAAAAAGTACCCGCAGCATATATTGCTGGCATCAAAACCACGCCGGATATCGATAAGCAGCGACTTAGCCTCACTGTAATCCCGGCTGATAATATGGTTGGTTGCACTGTGGAAGCCATTGCATTTGCTTCAGGTAAAATGATTGCTTCGGTTACCGGACAACCCGGAAATGAACAATACCTGAAGATAAGCAACCAACGATTATGGTCACCCGATGATCCGTTCCTGTACGACCTGGTAGTACGATTAAGGAAAAACGGAAAAGTGATAGATGAAATAAGATCCTATTTCGGAATGCGGAAAGTGAGTATCGCGAAAGATGCACAAGGGATTGACCGGATTTTCCTGAACAATAAATACCTCTATAATCTGGGCGTACTGGACCAGGGATTCTGGCCCGACGGTTTGTATACGGCGCCTACGGATGAAGCGCTGGCATTCGATATCCGTGCCATCAAGGCAATGGGGTTTAATACTATCCGCAAACATATCAAGGTAGAGCCCGCCCGCTGGTATTATCATGCCGATAAAACCGGTATCCTCGTCTGGCAGGATATGGTGAATCCCGATTTTCAATTATCAGAAGGAAGCAAAGCTGCCTTTGAACAGGGCTGTAAAGAAACTATCGAACAATTGCACAATTATCCGTCTATCACCACCTACACCCTCTTCAATGAGAAATGGGGTCAGTACGACCAGGAACGATTGACGAAGTGGTTGAAGGAACTCGATCCCACACGGTTGATCAATGGCCACTCGGGGGAATACCTGTACGTAGATGATCAATTGAGAAGTCCCAGTCCCAATGCCTACGTGGAAGCGGATATGACCGATGTGCATTCATACCCTGATCCTATGATCAGTCTGAAAATGCCAGGTAAGGCACAGGTGTTGGGAGAGTATGGCGGCATCGGATTGCCGGTACCGGGGCATGAATGGAATGATCTGCAGGGATGGGGCTATGTACAAGTTACGGCCAACGAAATGCAGGGAAAATATGCAGCCATGACCAAACGATTGAAAGAACTGGAAGCCCAGGGGTTAAGTGGCTCAATTTATACGCAACCCTTCGATGTGGAAGGGGAGGAAAATGGACTGCTGACATACGACCGGGAGGTGATAAAGATCCCATTGAAAGAGATCCGTGAGATCAACAGAACATTGGTGAACCTGGATAAAGGATTTGCATTGGATCCGGGTTTTGTATTGGCTGCCAACATCGATATGCAAGACAATGATGGTAAATATGAAGCTTTTCTCTCCCAATACAAGAACGGCAAACGTGACTCCTCATTTTTGCGGAGGCTCACTCAGATTGCTTTTCGCAAAAAAGACCAACCTAACCTGACATCGGTGGGCAATGCTTTTATCGAAGGATTGAAAGACCCGTTGTCAAAAGCGAATCTTCAATTTATCAGGCAGATCACTCAAGCTACCCGCGACAAAGGGCTGGCCTTCCTGTTGAAACATGCAGATACTGTAGATGCTGCACTGGGTCGGGCTGCTGTGGAGAGCAAACTAGCCGGTATCATTGAAAAGGAGGAGGTGGATCCGTTCAAAAAAGCAGGATCCGGAGATGTTGATAACTGGGACGAGATCCAGGAGAAGGTAAAAATAAAGTATGGTGTACTTGCAGAGTCTTTTGTGACCAGGGCGCGGATGTTTTATTATATGGAACGAAAAGACTGGGTAAATTATGGAAAATATTATGCTCTCTATTTTGAACAAGCGCTCAAAAGCTCGCAGGTAGAGATCAATAACGCATCCTGGTCTGTATTTGAAAATGTGAACGACCCGGAAGTAGTAGCATTTGCCTGCAAAGTGATGCAATACGATATTGAACAGTATGTTCAGAACGATGGCATGGCCTATGATACTTATGCCAACCTGTTGCATAAAGCCGGCAGGACCGGGGAAGCCATCGAATGGGAAAAAAAAGCCATTCAACTGATGAAAGGCGCTCCGGCAGAAACGATGAAAGCATACACTGATGCCTTGGAAAAAATGCAGCAGGGGAAGCCCACCTGGACGGAGACAGCGGCGACCTCTGTTAAGATCAGTCTTTCGATGCCGGCATTGTTCAGTGATAATATGGTTTTGCAGCAACAACGTCAGGACCCCGTTTGGGGAAAAGCTGAGCCTGGATCTGAAGTGTTGGTGAGTTTCCAGGGAAAGAATTTTTCCACGAAGGCCAGCGCAGAGGGTAAGTGGATGCTGCGACTCGATAAATACAAAGCGGGAGGCCCTTATACGATGATCATTAAAAGTGGAGAAAGCACGCTTACATTTCATAATATTATGATTGGTGAAGTATGGGTTTGTTCAGGCCAATCCAATATGGAAATGCCCCTGGAAGGATGGCCCAATGGGGATGGTACTTACCGTTTTCGCATAAAAGATTATCAGCAGGAAATTGCCAATGCACAATATCCCGGTATCCGCCTGCTGCAATTGCTTCCCAATTTTCAGGAAAACGAACAGTCCGATATTAAAGTGGAAGGAAAAACCTGGCGTGAATGTTCGCCGGCCACTATTCCCACTTTTTCGTCGACAGCTTACTTTTTTGCCAGGGAAGTGTATCGGCAAACAGGCGTTCCTATTGGCCTGATTGAAAGTTCTGTAGGTGGAACGCTCGCTGAACACTGGTCAAGCGATGCTTCTCTTGACAAACTACCCGATTTCCCGCCTGCAATGCGGCAAGGGGGATTTGGAGCCGGTTCTTTGTTCAGAGGGATGGTCGCTCCACTGATCCCTTATGGAATAAAGGGGGTGATCTGGTATCAGGGAGAATTCAATTCAGACCGTGCGTATCAATATTGTTCCCTGTTTCCTGAAATGATCAATGGCTGGAGGGAAAGGTGGGGACAAGGCGATTTCCCTTTTTACTATGTACAACTACCCATTAACGGGGATGATCACAATATCAACGTAAAATCAGACTGGGCGGAGTTACGTGAAGCACAGTCGAGAACTTTATCTCTCCCCAATACGGCAATGGCAGTAACCATCGACCTGCCTGATGGGGACCTTCATCCTGCCAACAAACAAGACTTCGGTTATCGCCTGGCTACAATTGCACTGGCAAAAGAATATGGCCGGAAAATCGAATATATGGCCCCGGTTTATGCTTCTTATAAGAAAGAGGGAAATAGTTTTCGTTTGTCCTTTACTGATACGAACAAAGGGCTAATGGCCAAAGATGGTGCAAGTCTGAAAGGGTTTTTGATTGCTGGTGCCGATAGTGTATTTCATGCTGCAGATGCAAGGATCGAAGGCAAAACGATTGTAGTAAGCGCAGCAGGAGTGAACAACCCGGTTGCTGTGCGGTATGCCTGGGGACAAGCGCCGGAAAATAATCTTTGCAGTAAAGCAGGCATTGCAGTTTCACCCTTTCGTACAGATGACTGGCCAATGATAACGCGTCAGGCTAATCGAAATAATTAAACTCAACCAAGTCTATGGATCAATTAAAGATAAAAAACTGCTGAATCAAGAATCTGAACAAAAAGCCGGAAGTGCTTGCGACACTGCCGGCTGGATGTTTAGGTTACAAAACAAACAAGTCGTAGCAGACTATTTTTATTTCTTCACTTAAACTGCACAAATTTATGACAAAATGTCGAATGGAGGAAAGGCCGATCCATGGGGATACCTGCTCCTTCACCAAAACTCTGCTGATTATGAAGTTTACTATGATTTTTCTTACGGTTGCCTGTTTGAATGTAGCAGCAAATGGGTTTTCGCAGCACGTAACTTTTTCAGGAAAGAACGTTTCTTTCGATAAAGTGCTTGATGCAGTCAGGAAGCAGACCGGGTATCGTATCTGGTACAGAACCGCGGATCTGGTCTCGGCCAAACCCGTTTCTATTGAAGCAAATGAGCAGCCGCTGCTGCAGTTCCTGGATGATGTTTTCAGGAATCAACCGCTGAAGTATGTAATTGAAAGCAAGACAATAAATATTTATCCTGCCGAAACCCCAACGCACAAAGATACTTCACTGGTGTCGCGTATTCTCATAACGGCTCCTCCGTCAGCGCCGCCCGTCACTGGCCGTGTATTGAATAAGGAGGGTCAACCTTTGGAGGGGGCGTCTATCCGTATCAGAGGCAGTAAGAAAGGGATATCTGCTGATGTGCAGGGCCGTTTTACGATCGATGCAAATCCCGGTGACGAATTGGTGATCTCTTATAGTGGTTATAGTCCTAAAGTGATCAAGGTCACTTCGGCTGACAATTTTCCCGCTATCGTTCTTGACATCTCCGACAGCAAACTCGATGAGGTGCAAATCATTGCGTATGGAAAATCATCAAGCAGGTTACTGACCGGAAATGTGTCGACTGTGAAAGCTGCGGATATCGAAAAATCACCGGTCAACAATGTGCTGATGGCGATGCAAGGCAGAGTGCCCGGAATTTTTATAGAACAGTCTTCTGGTTTTTCCGGTGCGAGTATGAAGGTGAGGATACAGGGACAGAATAGTATCAGTAATGGCAATGAACCGTTGTACATAGTGGATGGGGTGCCTTATCCTGCAAAGTTGACGGGTACCATCAACAATATTCAGGGGTATGAAGGCGGTAGCCCTTTAAGTTTTATTAATCCTTCTGACATTGAATCGGTTTCTGTGTTGAAAGATGCTGATGCTACGTCAATTTATGGAAGCCGTGCGGCTAATGGTGCTATTCTCATCACTACCAAAAAAGGGAAAGCAGGGAAATCGAGTGTAGATGTGCGTTTTCAGGAAGGAGTGGGAAGAGTTGCAAGAAAAATGAAAATGCTGAACACCCGGCAATACCTGAATATGAGATGGCAGGCGATAAAGAACGACGGCGTTGATGTCAATTCAGCTCCCTTCAATGCACCGGAATGGCAACCCAGCTTTTTTGATCTTTTAGTATGGGATACCACACGATATACAGACTGGCAGAAAGAATTACTCGATAATGCAGCACGGTATACCGAGGCCGGCATTACTTTTTCTGGAGGCAACAAGAATACCACCTACCTTTTTGGAGGCAACTATCACCGCGAATCGAGTGTGCAGGTGGGCTCATTTCCTGATCAGAGAGCTAGTATTCATTTTAATGTCAGCAATACGTCCAATGATCAGCGTCTGAAATTGAATTTTTCTGGGGCTTACCTGAAAGATAATAACCAGCTTCCTACTTATGATCTTACTGTATATGCTTTGACAATGATTCCGAATGCTCCTGCACTATATAACGCAAACGGTGATTTGAATTGGGAATACCATAATGGGGTAAGTACTTTTGCAAATCCGCTTTCTTCGACTTTCTACAACTATACAGTGAAAACAGAAAACCTGATTGGGAATGCCTCGATTGGGTATCAATTGTTTGATGGATTGATTGTAAAAGCGGATCTGGGTTACTCTGACCTCAAGTCGAATGAATTGACCCTATATCCGAAAAAAGGTATAGAACCTACTTATGAGCCTTCTTATATCAGGGCATCAATATACGGAAACGGGTATTTGAAAACATGGAGTGTAGAGCCTCAGGTTGCTTATGAATATGCAAAAGGAAAAAGTTCGTTGGATGCTTTTGCCGGAATGACTTTCCAAAAAATAATCGGCTATCGCCAGGCTTTCAAGGGCTGGGGATATGCCAGTGATGAAGTGATGGAAGATATTCTTGCTGCATCACAAACACAGTTTTTGCAAAGTGCTGGATGGGTATACGCTTATAACGCAGTTTTTGGAAGACTGAATTATAATTACGATAATAAATACCTGGTGAGCCTTTCTGCTCGAACAGACGGTAGCAGCCGCTTCGGCGCCGAGAATAAATTTCACAATTTCGCTTCTATAGCTGGTGCATGGATATTTTCCGGTGAGAAGTTCATGGATAAGCTTGGTTTTTTAAGTTTTGGAAAACTACGGGCAAGTTACGGTACTACCGGTAGTGACCAGATAGGGGATTATAGATATCTCAGCCTTTACAATAATATTAATTCAGAAGTCCCCTACCAGTCTGGATCTACGGGATTGATTCCAGCAGGTCTGTCAAATCCTTATTTGCAATGGGAGACGACCAGAAAATTGCAATTCGGCCTGGATCTTGGCTTTATAAACGACAGGTTATTGTTGAACCTTAATTATAACCACAACAGAAGCTCAAATCAACTGTTAGGGTATGTGCTTCCTCCCACTACTGGTTTTTATGATATTTCTGCCAATTTTCCGGCAGTAGTTCAGAATACAGGATGGGAAATTGTATTGACCACTACCAATGTAAAATCCAAAAATCTCAACTGGACAACCAGCTTCAATATTACCCTTCCCAGGAACAAGCTGGTCGCATTCAACGATATTGAAAATTCTTCTTACGCCAGTCATCTCATGATCGGCCGCTCAGTCAATATCTCCAGATATTCAAAATTGATTGGTGTTAATCCTGTAACAGGAGATTATGAATTTCTTGATAAAGATGGCAAAGCGACCTCTGTTCTTGGGTATGAGCCGGAAAACCGACCGGTAATTAAGGATACGGATCCAAAATTCTATGGTGGATTGGAGAACACAATTACTTACAAGGGATTTCAATTGAGCTTCCTGTTCAGTTTCTCAAGCAAGGTTCAGGAGAATTTCATCTTTGGATCCAGCTCCACCGGGATACCAGGTGCGTTTTTTGGCTTTAGTGGTAATCAACCAGCGAGCATACTGGAGGCCTGGGAAAAGAGCGGGGATGTGACAAAAATTCAGAAGTTCAGCCAGGGCTTTTATGTATTACCTGGTGCAAATGTTAGCAATTCCGCATACCTGGCTGTCTTAAACAGTGATAAAGCAAATACAAATTTAATGTATGCCCGATTGAGAAACCTTTCCTTGTCATGGCAGTTTCCCGAAAAGCTGATGAAAAAAGCGCATTTCCAGAATGCCAGGGTATTCATACAGGGTCAGAATCTGCTCACGTTCGTGAAAAATTATTATGGTATGGATCCTGAAACAGGGATAGGTGCATTACCACCACTACGCGTAATCACCATGGGCGTAAATATTGTACTTTAAAATAGTTGGACAATGAAAAAAAGAATTGGGCAATTCCAATCAGTTACCTGCTGGTCATACTTCCTGATCATCGCAATAAGCGGTTGCAAGAAATTTGTAACAATCGATCCTCCATTCACCAGTACCAGCGCAGAAACAGTATTTAAAAACGATGTAACCGCTACAGCCGCACTTACAGGGATCTATATGCAATTGATTGACATCACGATAAGGCCGGACAATGCCATTACTGCTGTAACGGTGGATGGGGGCTTGTCGTCAGATGAATTGGTGGCGGTTCCGGAGATAGGAGGGGGCGTTACAAACGAAATGGTATTTTACGCAAATCAACTTACACCCGTGCGTGGGGCGATGAATGAATGGCGCGATACCTATAATAAAATCTACGAAGTCAATGCAGCCTTGGAAGGACTGGATGCATCCACTGTATTGACACCTGCCGTGAAACAACAACTCACTGGCGAAGCAAAATTTCTCCGTGGCTTCTTTTATTTCTATCTCGTGAATCTCTACGGTGGTGTACCGATGCCTTTGACAACAAATTACAAGGTAAACAATTTATTACCCCGGTCATCAACAGACAATGTGTATACGCAGATCATTAAAGACCTCACAGATGCCGGAAACCTGTTAAGTGATAGCTATCTCGGAGGTGATGCGAGAACTCCGACCAATGAAAGGGTAAGACCTTCGAAGGCTGCAGCACAAGCCTTACTGGCGAGGGTTTACCTGTATCATAAGGATTATGTGAATGCAGAAGTGTTTGCATCGAAAGTGATCGATAACAAAACCCTGTATGGAATAACATCACTCGACAGTGCATTCCTTAAGAATAATATGGAAGCCATCTGGCAGCTATCTCCGGTCTATAGCGGCGCGTATGGCCAGACCCAGGAAGGACGTTACTTTGTTATATCTCCATCAACGAATAGCTTTTTTGGTGCCCCAACCGAGCTGTCAAAAGAATTGCTGAACAGTTTTGAATCCGGGGACCAGCGAAGAGTAAAATGGGTGGGGTATGGATTGGCCAAGGGGACATGGCGCTATTTCCCCAATAAATATAAAAATGGCTTTGACAATGTGCCTGTTCTGGAATATTCCATGATAATACGGCTTGCAGAACAATACCTTATTCGCGCAGAAGCGAGGGCAATGCAAAATAAGATCAGCGATGCTCAGCAGGATATAGATGTTATCAGGGGAAGAGCGGGATTGTCCGGTACAACAGCCAATGACCAGGCTTCATTGATGGCGGCTATCATGCAGGAACGCAGGGTGGAATATTTTGCAGAATGGGGGCATCGATGGTTTGATCTTAAAAGAAGGAATTTGGCTGATGCCGTAATCGGTGCTATAAAAATGGGCAATTGGCAGACTACAGATCAATTATATCCAATTCCTCAAATCGAAATAGATAAAAATCCTTCATTAAAGGGGCAGCAGAATCCCGGCTATTGAGTATAGCGTGATGTGGACACTTTTACCAATGGAATTTGCAGGAAAAAGTTGAATGACTTCACCTGCTCTTGTTTTATCAAAACTCCAGAATTTTTATGATTTACTTCAAGATGAGAATATCGCATATGTGTATGCTGTTCTTTCAAATACTGATCATATGCAGTTCGAATACTTATGGGCAAAAGAAAATAATTGATTCCAGTGCATGTGCACAATGGCAAACTTTGGGAATGGGAGAGATCAGTTCAGATGGTCGCTATGTAACTTATTATGTTGAGTACGATCACCTGGGTTATCATGGTTTGGTAGTAAAAGATGTTGAGCAAAACAAGGAACAGAAATTTACTAAAATAAAGGGATATGCGAGAATGATATCGGGTGGTATGGATCATTATGTTGTGTTTCAGAATCTGCATGATTCTTTGGTTATTCTGACTCTGAAGAAGGGGCAGGTCAAATACATACCTGATGTGAGTTCTGTAAATTTACCTGGCACTGGAAATAGCAATTGGATAAGTTGCCAGCTAAAAGGCCCGGATCAATTGCTGGTATGTATGGATTTATCCACTGGTAATGAACAGCGTTTTCAAAATGTAGCCGGTCATGTATTCAGCAAGGATGGTAAATACT
>JAGIAP010000630.1 GCA_017744805.1 Chitinophagaceae bacterium
CAGGTACCTGAGGAAAAAGAAGGGAAAAAAAGAACCAAAGGCAGGTTCATACTGGTGGCTACCGCCGTGGCGGCTGTCATGGCCGGGATATTCTTTTTCCAGCGCAATAGTCCTGTATTGGATAAGTCCCATGCAAAACTGCAGGTGTCCTCCACCGAGAGATCCGAGTTCAAATACCTGTTATTGCCAGACAGCACACAGGTTTGGTTGAATGCCGCCAGCACCCTTGAGTTCCCACCGGAATTCGGGAACAACAAAAGGGAGGTGTTCCTTTCAGGCGAAGCCTATTTTGATGTGCGACATGCGGAAAAAGTCCCTTTCATCATCCATACCGGAAAGATCTCCACCACTGTGCTGGGGACCGCTTTCAATATCAAAGCATATGAAGACCTCAGTAATGTGACGGTGTCTGTAAGCAGGGGAAAAGTGAGGGTCAATTATCTGGAAAAAGAAGTGGCAACCCTCGCTCCCGGCCAACAGGTAAAAGTGAACAATAATGGAAGCGGCGTGCCGGACAGGCGATCAGGCATTGGCCAGGTGGCAGCCTGGCAACAGGGAAACCTCATGTACGACGATGAAACGATCCTGGATATTGCAGCAGACCTGGAAAGGATGTATAATGTGAGCATCAAGGTGAGCGATATAGCGGTGAGGAATATGCGAATATCAACCTCCTTCAGCAGGCAAACAGGTGTGGAACAAGCCTTGCAGATCATCTGTAGTCTTACCGACAGGAAGATGGTGCAAAGGAAAGGGGAGTATTTTATCTATTGAGATACCTTCATCCAAAATCATAAAAAATGATAGCAACTATTGCTGCTCCCGGTTAGAACGGGAAATAAAAAGGGCCTCACCAGTTGCGACCTGGTAATGGCCCTGCGTTTAAACATAATCCTCATTAAGAATTATTAAACAGACCAAAACTATGAATTTGTCTGCACAATCGCATGCCCCTGCCTGGGCGGGTGCAAGCGCTTCAATGCACATCCGGCAACTAACTGGCTGGTTGCTTTTGAACAAGCAAATACTCATGAGAATTTTTGTATTGACTATACTGCTCACAATCAATGGAGTACTGATCGCCGGGAGGTCTGCAGGACAGGAACTTGATAAGATCTACGTATCCCTGGACCTCAGAAATGCCTCGCTGAAAACAGCGCTCCGCACCATCGAATCTGTCAGCAAAGTACCGTTCACCTACCGGAACGCTGAAATTGCCCCTTACGACAGTATCAACCTCCATGTAGAGAAAATGGCCCTGTCGAAAGTGCTGCAAATGGTGCTGAACAATACCGGCCTTCGCTATGAACTGGTGAACAGCAATATCATCATCAAGAAAGTGAAGGATTATTCTCCTCCGCTGATCCCGGCCATGGATGTACATGGCCTCGCGATCGTCTTCAATGGTGGCGTTCGCGGAAGAGTGACGGGCGCCCAGGGGCAACCCATCGCCAATGCTTCCATCATGGTTGAGCCCGGCGTGAAAGGCGCTGCCGCCAATCAGAACGGAGAGTTCTCCATCACCGGACTGAAAGCAGGTACCTA
>JAGIAP010000631.1 GCA_017744805.1 Chitinophagaceae bacterium
GTGGTCGAAGGCGGAATCTGGACCCCCGAACACGTCGCCGCCTCGTTCGAGCGCGGCGCCTTCGCCGTCGTCTGCGGCTCCGCCATCGGCTCCATCGGAGATATATTTCAGGCAGCAAAAAGGGATATTCTCTTTTTTAGCGATCATTGCTATGGGATAGGCTTCCATATCAACGAGATGGTAAGCAGTAGTGGAATGGTTCATTTCAAAACTATCGCCTGTACCACAGATCCCTTCAAGAAGGCCTGGGTATTTCAGGCCATGTGACAGCACCGGAGGCAGATCGAAAAAAGGCGTTTGGTAAAGTTCGAAGCCCAGTCCACGCACATCCATATCGCGCTGTACAAAACCCGTGCAGCAAACCACTTCTCCCCTTTTGAAATGATTGCTGCCAGCCGAGCCAAGATTGATGATCAGCGCAGGGCGCTTGCGCCAGATCTCCTTGCCCAGCTCATAAGCGGCATTCACTTTGCCCACGCCGGTGATCAGCCTGTTCACATGATTGAAATCATCGGCTGCTTCCGATTCAAGAGCAAACACGAAAAGGGTATCTTCCAGCGGGAATTGCCACTCATTTCCTATCACTACCATAAGGATGCTTTTAACTGGCTGCAATATTGATGAACTTCTTCCAATTCTCCGCCTGGCAGTGAATAATTATTTCAGGGAAAAACGATAACCTCCAGGTCAATAACCAGGGCTTGCTGCATTCCAATTTTATCAATAACATCTTACAGCAAACAGAGCGGCCGGGACTTCTGCAGAAGGATGCTCCAGCTCGATGATCAGTTTGCTGGTGAGCAGGGGCTCATCAAACTGAAGGGAATTGCAGGTTTGATAATTGTCTTTTTTCGTTGCGATGATCTTACCAGCCTCATTCAGTATCCGGTAATTCCTTACACAGAAAGGCATCGTCGTTTCCGGGTGATGCATCAATACGGATTCCATAGGATGATCGTAATCCGCATCGAAGAAGAGATCGATCCGATGGATAGATTGTTGTTTTTCCCAACTGATGGTCAACTGAGGGTTGGGGTCTGTCCAGTCGGCCACCCAGGCATTGGGTTGATATGTGGGCCGGTCGATGCCATTACGGATATTCACGGCCCTGAACTGATCCAGGCCCGCAGGATATTTGAAGGCGATATTATGCCCTTCGGGCCTGCGTTGGGGGCACCAGAACTCGAAAGCATCCATGCCGATATCCTCCGGTGGTGTTTGTTTTCCGTAATTGGAAACGGCTTTGTTCACCGTATTGAACACGGATAGGATGCCCGTCACTCTTTTATGCGTGTACTGCAATTGCACCTCCGGATTTTTCTGGAAAACGAGAAATGCATAACCAGCTTCTTCCAGTTCCACATCAAATTGCAGTTGCAGGCAATTACGTCCGGGGTGTATGGGCAATCGTTGTGATGCCAGCACCGTATCCGGTGTATGATTTCCGGGCTTGCTGCTGAACCGCAATTCCACTTCCAGCACGGTTTCCACC
>JAGIAP010000632.1 GCA_017744805.1 Chitinophagaceae bacterium
GTGAAGGGAATTGCAGATTGGACTCTCGACAGAGGCCAACCGTGAGGTCCAGCGGGCTTTTGATAAGACATCCCTGGGAAAGGACATCGAAAAAATGCTCGCTCTTGAAAAGCTTATCCAGTACGGGTTTCACTTCCCAATTGCTGGTACGGAAGAGTTGCGCCAGCGGTTTGATCACATTGGTTTCTGTATTGGCATCGATGGTATAATACACGAAGTAACGATAGAGCTTTCTCACCATGAACTCGGATACCTCCACGCTTTTGTTGAAGATCATGTTCAGGAGATCATCCAGTTCAGCATCGCCGGCATTGGCATCGCTTCTCCCTGTGATGGTAGTATTACCGTAGAATGAGGAAAATGTTTTGTTACCTGTATCATGACGGTTCACATCGAAATACACTTCATCAGTGTTCTCATTGATACGCCAGCCGGTCAGTACACGTGCGGCGGTGATCACATCAGCTTCAGTATAATTGGGATTGTTCTCTTTTCCGAGAGTGAAGAGCTCCTGTAATTCCCTGGCGTAATTCTCATCAGGGGAACCTTTGATGCTGAGGTACCCATTGAGATAAGTCAACATGGCCAGATCGATGGTAACCCCACGTACCAACGTTTTGAAATTGCCCAGGGCATGTTGTCTCAGCAAGAGATAATGCCTGTAAGCGTAGATGCCTACCTGGTAGGTATTGGCTTCCGTGGCAAAGTGATTATGCCAGAAGAGATTCATTTTCTCGCCGATATTCCTTTCCTGGTTGATCATGCGAGAGACCCACCATGCTTTCCAACTGATCACGCGATTGTAATTGGCCTGGTGGTCGTTGGTATGCGTGTTCACCCAGGTAGCTCCCATGGGAAGGGCATAGTCGGGATCGGAGGCGCTGATGTCTTCATTGGTATATCCTTTTACAGGTGGCGTGGGCGCTCCGGCAGGAATGGTAAGGAGCTCGTCCACTGCTGCACTCATGGTTATGGACTGGAAATGAGTAATGTCGGACCTTTTGGCTCCGAACATGGTCCTTTTGAGGAGGTGCACTATTTCATTGGTAGTCCAGGGGCCCGTGTACGGATCCAGTCCGGTATTGATCTGGCGGAGACCACCGAATGGGGTGGTAGCAGGAGTATTGGTTGTTGGTTTTAGGGCGAAGAATTCTCTTCTATCCATAAAGTTGTTTTTGGGGTAAGCAGTAAACGCTTTTAGTGCTCAAAAATGTTGCCATTTGAAAGAAATAGGTAAATTTTCAGGGGAAATAGTAATAATACTGAAGGGTGCAAGAGTGTTGTTGGAACAGGGATTGGTAGTGATCAGGTGCTTCGGGGGTGGGTTACCGTGAGGATAAAGGGAAAAATATTTTTATATGAAATATTTGTAATTTAGGGGGATAAAGTGCTCTCTTTATGACAACATGGACAAACATAGAAAATGAAAACTATCAATGGATCGAAGCGGAGGATAAGAACTACCTGCGGATGATGGAAATGTTCAATAG
>JAGIAP010000633.1 GCA_017744805.1 Chitinophagaceae bacterium
GTTTATAATACGAATAGGTTTGAGGCGCGCCACCTCTTTTAGTGATGGCCTGCCCCGTTGAACCATCCACCAATGGCCCGTCAGGGCTCAATATGAAATCCACCTCCTCTGCGGGGATGGTGCTACCAAAAGAACTTTGCAATTGTATCCAGGAGCCATAGAAACTTGAGCTCGATTCAGGACGCTGCCCCGTCAACTTCCAGGAGAAATTACGAACCGCTCCATCGGAAGTGAACCCATTATCATTATCCGAAGCCAACTGGAATTGGTACTTCTTCCCATTGTAATTTTTCTTGAAAGAGGCAGAAGCAGCCCAGGTGAAATTTCCATTGAGCTTTACTTTATACCTGCCCTGAGCATCCGAATTTGTCAACAGGTTGGAATTGTAGATCATTGTATTGTCGATCACCACTTCTGCGCCAGCAATGGGTTTCCCTTGCGTATCAGTGACCGTTCCTGTTGCATAACCTTTTTCTGGTCCATCATCGGTTTCCTTATTGCTGCAGGCAAGGATGAGTAACAAAGATCCTGCTATGCAGGCAGACAGTACCGGGTATCTTCCTCTTTTCATATAGGTGAATTAATGATAAAAAATTCGCCGGCTCATACCGGCACCTGCAAATCTTTGCAGATGCCCAATATTAGGAGGAAGTAGAAAAATGGAAATCCCGGATACTGCGAAGCAGCCAAATTGAATAGCGAACTGTTAAACAGTTTGACCCAAAATGATAGGCCATTATCTGACACGAATACTTATTATTGTGAATTACCAACGATGCCACACATAATGGAAATGAAGAAAGATGGATACCATGGTCAGAAAGCGATTGAAATTCCGGCAACTATCATATCAGCCTATTGCCTGAAGAATCCGCTGGTAGCAGGGGCTTATATCACCAATATCGGCTATTATTCCGGGCCTCCTTCCCATTACAGGGTATATCATAAAGGGATCGATCAGCATATCCTAGTGTACAATACAGCGGGTGAAGGATGGATGGAAATAGACGATCAACGATACGATATCCGTCCCGGGGATTTTTTTATTGCGCCTGCCGGGAAACACAATTGCTATGCGTCCAGTGAGAAAAAACCATGGACAATCTATTGGCTCCATTTCAAAGGCCCGATGGCCGACGCTGCTGTGGCCAGCTTCTACGAACAGAACCATTCCTACCTGGGCAACGTATCCTTCAATCAGCACCGACTGAAAATATTCGATAAAATGTACCAGCATCTCGAATGTGGATTTGGATATGATACGCTCACCCACGTAAATATGATATTGCCGCAATTCCTCAACTC
>JAGIAP010000634.1 GCA_017744805.1 Chitinophagaceae bacterium
ATTGCGAAACGTGTCAAAATAAACGACGTAAATTGATTAAAGAAACGCGCCTGCAAGAAACAAGAAAACTCAAAAGAAATATGAAAAACAAAGTTTATGATGTGGTAATAGTAGGCTCCGGCATTTCAGGGGCTGTGATCGCCAAAACACTCTCACAGGCAGGCAAGAGCGTACTACTGCTGGAGGCAGGGCTGAAAGCCGGCCTAAGTACAGACAAGAATGGCGTCTACTACAATTATATGGACTATCTCAATACCTATTATAAAGCGGCGGCCAAGGTGCCCAATGCTCCTTATCCCAATATCAAGGATGCCCAGTCCATCAACGTGCTGGATATCCAGGCCATCAAACCGCCCAATAGCCCAAGCACCAAGGGATATCTCGTACAGGCAGGTCCGTTACCTTTCGGAAGCGATTGCCTCCGCGGGCCGGGCGGCACCACCATGCACTGGCTGGGAAGTACGCCCAGGATGATGCCAAACGACTTCAAAATGAAAACGCTGTATGATCAGGCAGTGGACTGGCCCATTACTTATGATGATCTCAAGCCTTATTATGAAATGGCGGAATTCGAGATCGGTGTTTCAGGGGATGTGGATGAGCTGCAATGGCCAAACACGCCGGAGGATAAGCAGGCAGCCAAAACCAAACAGGCTTACGGAAAGGATTACAATTTTCCCATGAAGAAGATCCCGCAGAGCTATCTCGATGGACAATTCCTGCAAATGGTGGATAAAGTGAACAAGAAGAAACCTGTACATGTGAACGGAAAACCTGTGCAGATCGGATTTTCGGTTACACCACAGGGTAGGAACTCCGTTCCCAATCCCGACTACCCTTTTGTTGAGATCGTTTGGGATCCCGATCAAAAAAAGCTGGTGCTGCAAAAAGAAAAATGGTGGAATACGGAAGAGAACAGATATGAGCCCATTCAGAAAAATGAGAAATACGAATATCTCCCGCTGGGCGCTGTCTGGGATCCGCATACTGGTCGCCGTTGCGAAGGGAATGCGAGTTGTGTGCCCATTTGCCCTGTTCAGGCCAAATACAATGCCCTCAAAACATTGCACAAGGCCAACCGGCATACCACCACCATCAAAACACAGTCTGTAGCCTCCAGGGTTTTGATAGAAGAGAAAACAGGAAAAATAACCGGACTGGAATACAAGACCTATGCTATGGGCGACTCGCTCACTTACGAGACCCATATCGCCAAAGGAAAGATCTATGTACTGG
>JAGIAP010000635.1 GCA_017744805.1 Chitinophagaceae bacterium
GGAGAAAAGGCGGCATCTTCTCCCTCAATGTGGGTCAGGGTAGCAGTAAGAACTGGGCTGCCGGTGCTGAAAAATTCTCTTTTTCCACTTCAGCACAACTCAGTGTATTTGCCAATTACAGGGAAGGAAGATTCTACTGGAACAATAACCTGGATCTCGGTTATGCCATCGTCAATACAACGAGCCTGGGTAACCGGAAAACGGATGATAAGATCGACTACTTCGCCAAACTGGGCCACGATCTTACCAAAACGGTCAGCCTTTCTGGTGTAGTGAACTTCCGTTCCCAATTCACTAACGGGTTCGACTATACCTATCTTGGAAAGGATACCTATAAAAGAAGGACTTCTTCCTTCATGGCGCCGGGTTACCTGATCCTGGCCCCGGGTATCGACTGGCACCCTGTGCCTTATTTCAGTTTCTTCATCTCCCCGATTTCGGCCCGCTTTGTATTTGTGACCGATGCCTGGAGTTATTATTTCCCTGGTGGCATCATCCCTCCAGCCGACGGTGGTGGGTTTGAGAAGCCACTGGCCACTCTCTACGGAGTGGATCCCAACGACAAGATCAGGATGGAGCTGGGTGGTTTCGCTTCAGCCAATTTCGCGAAAGAACTGGTAAAGAATGTCACCTACAAAAGCCGTCTCGACCTCTATTCCAACTACCTGAGCACCTACCGCTATACGCCCACCGGCTCATACCAGGTAGCCAAGGAGAAGCTGAACGCGAAACCTCAAAATGTGGATGTTTTCTGGACCAACCTTATTTCCATGAAAGTGAATAAGTTCCTGAACGTTACGTATAACTTTGACCTGATATATGATGATGATGTGCGTCAGTTCGGCCCCAACAATACATCGGCCGGAACCCAGATCAGATCATTGCTCAGTGTGGGTTTTTCAGCTAAATTCTAAGCAGGATATTTCATACATTTGTCGCCTGCCGTTCCCCGCCGGGAGCAGC
This sequence comes from Chitinophagaceae bacterium, assembly GCA_017744805.1. Classification (GTDB taxonomy): domain Bacteria; phylum Bacteroidota; class Bacteroidia; order Chitinophagales; family Chitinophagaceae; genus Pseudobacter. The sequence continues at coordinate 964 of JAGIAP010000635.1, forward strand.
AGGCGGCTTTGTTTCCGGGACTTTCCAGCCAGTGCGTGAGATTGAAAGACAGGCAGGTAGCCCGGAGGATATTCCAAATCTTCAGCATGGTAAATCAGTCTTCGTACCAGATCAAGCTCCCCCAATTCGAGGGGCCTTTCGACCTCCTGCTCTTCTTCATCGAGCGGGACGAACTGGACATTTATAATATTCCCATTACCAATATCATCAAGGACTTCCTGGGCTAT
>JAGIAP010000636.1 GCA_017744805.1 Chitinophagaceae bacterium
CCGCAGCCCCAGCCAAAGGCGTAATACAGATCTTCAACAGGTCGCATTATGAAGACATCCTCGTTACCCGTGTTCACAATCTCATCGATGACGATACCGCCAAAAAGCGGATGAAGGCCATCAACGATTTTGAACAATTGCTGACTGAGCACAACAGCACACGGATCCTGAAATTCTACCTGCATGTATCACCCGAAGAACAACAGGAAAGGTTGAAAGAGCGTATTGACGATCCGGCCAAACAATGGAAATACAACGCTAACGATTTTGTTGAAGCGAAAAAATGGGATGATTATATGAAAGTGTATGAGGATGCATTCGCTCATTGCAATAATATCCCCTGGACGATCGTGCCTTCCGATCAGAACTGGTACAAGGAATACCTGATCGCTTCAACCCTGCTCAAAACTTTGCAGGATCTGAATATGAAATACCCCGGTCTGAAAAAAGACTAGCAAATCCTTCGCCTAACGGAAATCCACATAGTGGAAATCAATATATGGCTGGCAATTATATATTATATAGTTTTGCCATGGTTGCATTCATTAATTTAAACACTATCTATTATGGGAATGCTTAAAGACTTCAAAGACTTTGCACTGAAAGGTAATGTTGTTGACCTCGCTGTAGCGGTGATCATCGGCGGCGCCTTCGGAACGATCGTATCTTCTCTGGTTGACGATGTGATCACTCCCTTGCTGCTAACTCCTGCATTGAAATTAGCGCATGCAGAAAATATCGACGCCCTGAAATGGGGCACAGTTGCATATGGCAAATTCCTCTCTGCCATTATCAAGTTCATCATCATCGCTTTCATTCTGTTCCTGCTGGTTCGCGCCATGAAGAGGATCATGAAGAAAGAAGAAGCTGCTCCTGCAGGGCCTACTCCTACGGAGAAATTGCTTACTGAGATCAGGGATGAGCTGAAGAAAAGGTAATCTAACCATCATTATATTTCTACTACTATGCGAAAACTCTTGCTCTTTTGCGCATTCAGTTTGTCATTGTATACCCTGAAGGCCCAGGATCCCGGTGTAAAGGAAATGAAATCGACCTCCGAGAAAACTGTAGCCATCGATACTGCCCATAAGCATGGAT
>JAGIAP010000637.1:0-391 GCA_017744805.1 Chitinophagaceae bacterium
CGCGTTCACCGGCCTGGCGGTGTCGTTCGAAGGCTACGTGCTCGGCAACGAGGCGCTGATCATCGCCGGCATGATGGTCGGCGCGGCCGGCATCCTGCTGACCCGGCTGATGGCCAAGGCGATGAACCGGCCGATCACCGGGGTGCTGTTCGGCAGTTTCGGCGGCGGCGGCCAGGCGCAGGAGATCACCGGCTCGCAGAAGCCCATCGAAGCCGGCGACGTGGCGGCGATGATGGCCTACGCCGAGCGCGTGGTGATCGTGCCCGGCTATGGCCTGGCCGTGGCCCAGGCCCAGCACAAGATCTGGGAACTGGCGCAGCGGCTGATCGAGCGCGGGGTCAAGGTCAAGTTCGCGATCCACCCGGTCGCCGGGCGCATGCCCGGGCACATG
>JAGIAP010000637.1:401-659 GCA_017744805.1 Chitinophagaceae bacterium
GTTCTACGCCGACAACACCCGCATGCTGTACGGCGACGGCGCCGAGATGGCGAGCGCGCTGGTCAGCGAACTGAAGGCGCTGGACGGCGGCGGTCACTGAGCCGCCGCACCCTCGCGGAAGACGGGCCGTCGCCTCAGCGCGCGGCCCGCAGCGCCAGCAGCGGCGCCAGGCCCAGGCAGAGCAGGTCCAGCCAGCTGTTGGCCAGCCGCGCCAGGGTCCAGACGTAGAACGCGCCCATCTTCGGCGCGGCTTCCCAC
>JAGIAP010000638.1 GCA_017744805.1 Chitinophagaceae bacterium
GGTGGAGGCAGAGCCATCATTGCTCACTTGTATGTCGAAGCGGGATGCACGTACATTGCCGTTATAGAACGCGATCTTCACACCCGACACCGTCACAGGATTGCCCAAACAGAACTGGATCCACTGACCATCACCACTGGCAGACCAGCGTGTGTTGAGGTCATTATCCAATACATTGGCAGCTACATTGCCATCATCTCCACTGGCAGTAACAGGATCACAGGGGGGCGCTGCGCCTACTGTGATATTCACTGCGGCGGAGGTAGTGGTTGCACTGCTATCGTCGGTGGCTTTGGCTGTGAGTGAATAATTACCTGCAGGCACATTGCTCCAGGTGAAACTGTACGGTGCCGTATTGTCTTCTCCCAGTTTGGTAGTACCATTGAAGAATTCCACCAGGGTCACATTGCCATCGGCATCGGCCGCGGAGGCATTGATGGTGATATTGGCCGGCGCGGTGAAATTAGTGCCGCTGGTGGGTGAAGTGATGCTAACGGTTGGACTGCTATTACCACCCTGAACAATGAAAGCCAGTTGCGGCGGGTTGCTACCGAACTCTTTGGAGTTCCAGAACACGCGCGGATCATGGGCTATCAGGCTCTTCATCGCGAAGGA
>JAGIAP010000063.1 GCA_017744805.1 Chitinophagaceae bacterium
ACTGTAATTCACGCCCCAGCTCGATTTCTTGTTTTTGGCCAATTGATTGTATCCTCCTCCGAGGAAGATGGGCGAAATGCTCAGGTTGGCGGAAGTCTGTTCCGGCAGATCGATGGATTCAAGGATCAGGGCTGAAGAAAGCGCGCCGCCATACAGTGCTGAATAACCACCTGTGCTGAACACGGTGCCTTTGAAAATGAAGGGTGAGAAACGGCCTCTGGATGCGATATCAGGCACACTACTCTGAAAGTAGTTGTTCACTAGGGTACCATCGATAAATACTTTGGCTTCTTCGGAGCTACCTCCGCGAACAAATAATCCTTCTTTCTCTCCTACCTGTTGGGCACCGGGAAGGGTTTTGAGCGCGCCCACCACATCGCCGTCGGAGCCGGCAGTGGTAACGATATCGATAGGGCCCAGTACGGTAGTGCGTTTAGTGTCGCTGGCCTCGAAAGTACCGGCAGTGATCACTACGGCAGTAAGCTCGTTGGGCTCGGCTTTCATGGTGATATCCAATTTCTGCTCCCCACCGGTGAGGTTGATCTTTTGTTCAAAGGTCTTGTATCCGATGCAGGTCACCAGGAGGGTCTGTTCTCCTTTTTCGGATGTGCGAAAGCGATAATTACCGAGGGAATCGGTAGTGCCACCGTCGTAGGAATCTTTGATGGCGATGCTGGCTCCGCCAACACCTTTTCCTTTGCCGTCTTTGATCCTTCCCTGGAGAAGGGTTTGAGCGTTGCCCAGCACGCTGGTCAGCAACAGGAGGATGAAGGGGATCACTTTCAGCATAACAGTAGGTTTATGAGGCAAAGTAAAGTAGTTTATGCTGTAAACTTAAATCCCGGAGGGGCGCTTTCGGTAAAACCGGGGACGAGGTCGGTAAAACCCCGGATGCCGGCGGCATTATTTTCGCCGGAAGGCCCGGGTTTTTTATTGTGCTGAACCGTCATTTTATTTTTTGCACGCTGTAAATGAAGCGGATGAACCGTTCAGAACAGCATACGAAACAGTACGGTTTGATTTATGGTAAATCTCCTATTGCTTGTAACTGAATTATTAATTACTCTTGCAACAGGTCCCTAATCATGAGTACCTGGTATTGCAACCACTTACCCTTTCGTAGCTAATTTTGACCCCCGCCGGCTACTTGTGTACAAGGACCAACGCGCAACATAAATCGACCGTCAATAGGTGTGATTGTCTGGTCCCGTTAATTGTAACATAATCCGATAACCGAAAACCTGGATGCATGAAACATCTGTACTCTACCTTCATCTACACTATTTCCCGAATTTATCGTCATTCTTCCTGGAGGCACTGATAGCCCAAGTCATATCGCATTGATACTTCAACAAAAGCATTATGAGAACGGGAAATAAATTGCTTTGGGTATTACTGCTTACTGCTTCCGTACCATCGTTTGCACAAACGAAGTACAGCAGGGTGAGCATACAGATACCGCCACAGGGCCTTAGCTGGCTCACGGCGAACGGCGTTTCATTTGACCACGGTGAAGTGAATGAGTCCGACAATACCTTCATTACCTCTCTCGATACCAAACAACTCAATGCCCTGAAAGTAACGGGCACAAAATATACCGTACTGGTAGAAGATGAACAGGCTGCCTTTGCACAGCAGTACCGAAAAGGCAACTTCTATCACAATGCCGGCGCCATGATGGTGAACGGCAAATTACAATTTCAGCAATCCTGCGCATCCGCCATCGAAACGGTGGATGTGCCGGCCGCTTTTACAGAAGGTTCCTATGGAGGTTATTACAGCTTCGCTGAAATGCAGGCGAAGATCAAGTACATGGTAGACAACTATCCTAACCTGGTGGATACTATCATTCTCCCCACCAGGACCTATGGCAACCGGCCACTCATCGTTGTCAAGATCTCGGATAATCCCGGGGTGGATGAAAATGAGCCTGAAGCATTCTATACCGGCCTGCATCATGCGCGGGAAGGGATGAGTATGATGAATCTTTTCTTCTTCATGGATTATCTGCTGGAGCATTACAATACAGACCCTCGTATCCACGACCTGGTCAATAGCAGGGCTTTGTACTTCCTGCCCTGCGTAAACCCGGATGGGTATGTGTATAACGAAACGAGCGCGCCCGGAGGTGGCGGCATGTGGAGAAAGAACAGGAGGGATAACGGTGCAGGATATGGAAAAGGCGTGGACATCAACCGTAACTATGGAGAGGATTGGGGCGTGAACGGGCCGAATGTTTCCATCTCCACCAACCCGGGTGATGAGGATTATATCGGGCCCTCCGCATGGTCTGAGCCTGAAACCCGCGCCCTCCGTGCATTTGGGCAGAGCCGGAATTTCACCATCGCCATCGATCATCATGCTTATGGCAATTACTATGTAACTCCTTTCGGACGTCCTGCGCAACATAGCTTCACCGCGCAGGATACTTATTTCTATAAATATGCTTCCGCACTGATGTCCAAATACAATGGGTATTCAGTGGGGGATGGCCTTGCCACTGTAGGGTACTATGCCGTGGGCAATTCCAGGGACTGGAACCTCATTGGTGATATCGGTCAGGGAAGCAAACAAAAAACATATGGATACACAGTGGAGATCGGCAGCGCCTCTTATGGCTTCTGGCCCGATAACTCACTGATCATCCCAATTGCCCGTTCCATGTTCTTCGCCAATATGCAGATGGCGTATATGTCGGGCCCTTATTTTAACGTGCAGGACCTAAATACGATCGCGTTCAACAATACCAGTGATAACTATCATTTCTCTATTCGGAGGATCGGGCTTACGGATGCCCCAGTTACGGTTTCCCTGGAGGCGCTGGAGAATATCACCATTACCGGTGCGCCCGTGACCATCAACAGTATGCCCAATTACTTCGATGTGCAGGAAGGGAATATCGCTTATCAGTTGCCTGCTACCATTGCGCCAGGCGCCAGGATCCGTTTTGTTTGTAAAACAGTCTCAGCAGGCATCACGCTCACTGATACCATCGTGAAGATCCATCAGCCTGATCAGATCCTTTTCGATAATATGGAGAGCACCAGTAACTGGAATTATACCGGTAACTGGGGAACCACTACTGCAGCGGCTTTCAGCGGCTCCAGGTCCCTGAGCGAGTCGCCTTCCGGCAACTATTCCAATAGCGAAGAATCATACGCCTCTTATAAATCAGCTATCGATCTCTCCGATGCGGAAGCGGCTTACCTGGTTTTCCGTACAAGGCATCGTGCTCAGAATGCTTACGATAAACTGCAGGTTCAGGTATCTGCTAATGGCACAACCGCTTACCAGGCTGTTTGTGCTACGGGTACGATCAAAGAGAATGTGGGAACCATCAGCAATACACCGGCACTTACCGGCATCCATGAACCATGGACGCAGGAGATAGTGGATCTGAAGAATTATCTCGGCAACAACAACGTGCGCCTTCGGTTCGGCTTCTTCTCCAATAGTTCCAAAACAGATGAGGGATTCAATATCGATGATGTGGAGATCGTGAAGTCTACACATATCGTGCTTGCTGTACAGTTCATAGACGTACAGGCGAGCCAGCAATCGAATGGTGTGTTGATAAGCTGGCAGGCCAGTACGGAAGATGACTTAGATCATTTTGAGATCCAGCGGTCGATGGATGGCATGAACTATATCACCATCGGCACCGTTACCGGTGATGCGCCTTTTAAATACCTGGATGCGGAACCCGGAACAGAGAATCATTACCGCATCAGGGCTGTGGACAAAAAACAACGCAGCCAGTATAGTAAAACAGTATACCTGAATTACAAGCAAACTACTTTTTTCACTGTAACACCCAACCCCGCTTCCCGGGAGCTGATGTTCCGCTACAATTTGGAAACAGACAGCCGCTATGTGCTCAGCATTTCCGATATAACGGGAAGACAAGTACTGATGCAGGAGCTGAAATTAGCCAGGGGAGCAGGTTACAGGCAATTCAATATCAGTAGCTGGTTGCCGCAGTTGTACATCGTAAGACTGAGGGAACTGGTTACCGGTAAAGAAACAGTGACCAAAATATTGAAAAGATGATAGCACCATACATGTTGTTGAAGAGCAACTGTTGACACGAGTTAAAAACCATGTAAATCCAATTTTATGAAAACGGGAAAATACCTTTTGGTTGTTTTGATGATCATATCAGCATCCATTTTTGGTATGAGCGAGAGAACGATTGCCCAGAGCCTTGACCTGAGTAAAACTGTAACCAATGTAACCACTTCTTCGCCGGGAACCCTGGCCAAGGAAGGGGATATACTGGAGTATACGATCGTGGTCAGAAGCCTGGCAACATTGAATCTCACCAACACCACAGTAATAGATAATATTCCGGCTGGTACGTCCTATGTGGCAGGATCCACCAAACTCAATTCGGGTGCAGTGGCTGACCTGACAGATGGCAAGATGGCGTTCACCGGAACCGGTGGTTTGGTGAATTCAGCATTAAGACCGGCAGGGACTATTGCACCTGGTGGCACGGCTACCATCCAGTTTCGGGTGAAAGTGACTGCCAATGGCGGTAACGTTACCAACTATGCGATGGTGGAAACAACCAATGGGACCAATCATATCTTTCAAAACACCAATACGGTATTTACCAATCTTACGCCTGATGCCACATGTTCTGTGATCTATCAGTCAACAGCTAAATCTACAGGTGGCTTGCCTACCAGCCAGCCTTACCGCTTCTTCAAAACTGTAAGCACTACCAATGGTACTGGTGGCGCCATCTTGTACAATGGTGAAACAGGCGTTTGCCGTAATGCCCTTACCAATGCGCTGCTGGGCGTGGGAAGTGTGCTGAAATACGCATCAGCCATTGCATATGATAAAAGCTCTAACCGTATCTATTTCGTAAACAACTATAGTGATAGTAAACAAGACCTCTGTTATGTAGACCTGAGTCAGACTACCAAAACTGCCTACAGGTACGTGGGATATACGATGGAAACCACTTTGCAGGATGGATGGAATATCAACCGTATGGCTTTTGCCTCTGACGGATTCGGATATGCGATCACTCAGAACGGTCAGGATATTATCCGGTTCTCTGTGGATCCTGTAACCAATATCCCTACCATTACAAGGTTGGGGGCGCTGATCAATGATGCTTCCAACGGCACCTTCGATATCCTGGATGAAAGTGGTGGTGATATTTTCGGAGATGGTTCCGGTAACCTTTACCTGATCGCCAACTCCAGCCGGATGTACAAGATCAATCCCAACACGAAGATCGCTACTTATCTTGGGGGTGTCAATCCTTTCCCTGCCAGCTCTTCCAATGCCATTGCTGTGGATGCTTCGGGTACGGTGTATATCGGTGGTGCTTATCAGAACGTGTATACAGTGAATCTCCTCACTATGGAAGGTAATTCCATTACCGGAGGTAGCACCAGCAATGTATGGACAACGGGCGATTATACTAGCTGCGCCTTCCCGGTACTGGCCCCTGCATTGGCAGCCAGCAAAACATACCGGAATATCAATGGAAGTCCCATCGTGATAGGTGGTGATACCGTTGAATACCGCATTGAAGTAGTGAATACGGGTAATATCAACGCTGCAGGTGTAAAATTGCACGATGCTATTCCCAACTCTACATTGTATATCCCCGGTTCAACCAAACTGAATGGGATTTCCATTGCTGATGATCCCGGTGACCTGATGCCTTACGCCGTTGCAGGTGGCAGGGAGATCCATTCTCCCGGTGAGTTTGCTGGTATCATCAGGCCAGGGGCCGCCAATAAAGTTGTGCTCACCTTCTGGGCCAAAGTAGAGCCGCTGGCACTGGTGTGCAACCAGAGTCGCATCACCCTGCTGGATGTGAATGGCAATACCATCTTCATCAATTCCAATGACCCTACCATGCCGGGTACAGGCACGCAGAACCCCACCTGTTTCTTCTCCGATGGCACATTACCGATAAAGAGCATCGATCTGAAAGCAAATCTCCAGAACGACCGCTCACAGCTTACTTTCACTGTGAAAGAAGAGCAGGATATCGATTTCTATGAAGTGCAGTATGCAACTGACGGCACTAATTTCTCAGCCATCGGCAAAGTGCAGGCAAAAGGCAATACACTGGGAACCCATGTTTACAACTTTACGGATGGTGTAAATACAACCACCGTGAACAGGTACTATCGTATCCGCGTAGTAGGTAATAACAAGAGCGATATCACCCTTTCAAAGATCGTAAGGGTAAGCCTGCAAAACCTGCAGCAGATAGTAGTGCAGCCCAATCCTTTCCAGAGCGATATCACCATCAGGATGGAACTGAGGGCGGCAGAGCAGGTGCGTATCAGGCTGCTGGATATTTCCGGTAAGGAAATCCTCCGACAGGCGAAACAACTGGCCAGGGGAAGTCATAGCATCACCATTCCTGTTGGATCCAGGATTACGCAGGGAGTATATGTGCTGGAAGTAGTTACCGCTTCTGATAACAACGTACATCGTCAAAAGCTTGTAAAGCGTTAATTGTTTTTTGAAAATAGCAAAGGGGCTAACTCTGAAAAGAGCAGCCCCTTTTTATATGCACACCCCAAATTACTTACTTACAGTGGAGGTTTGGGAAACAAAATTCCCCGAAACGAAACAGGTCAATACTTTCCGGTCATAGTTGTCTAAGAAGGTCTCTGCATTGTTCATGCCGATCCGCATATTGCCGAATTTGGGATGCGGCACACCGTTCTGGTCTGTAAATTTCAGCACGAGGGTAACGCCATTGATCTTCCAGGCATCGAGCGGGAAGTTGGGCGTATAGTAGATTCCCAGTCGCAACCCATCCTGTTGCAGGGATTCCAGGGTGAAGTCGGGCGTATTGTTGGTATACTTCATCAACCCGATCAAAGTAGTTTTATTGGAAGGGAATTCCACTTTTGAATTCTGAATGGGTTGATAATAGATGGCCGAATTGGATTTTTGATTGTGTAACCAGATGGCCACACCTGACGGGGCTTCTTTGTTATCTGCCCCGGTATTGATCTCCAGCGATGCTTCGCTCAATATATAGGTGAGATTGTCAGGTACGCAAGTGCGCTCAGTGTATTCATCGGTGGCGCTCAAAGCAGATACAGTGGATCCATCCATATCGCCCAGGGTATAATAGATGGGGCGGGCATGCTGAAAGGTGCAGGTGGCCAGCATCGTCCTGATCTCATCTTCCAGCTTATCCACATTGAAAGTGGTGGACGAGTTAGGGGCACCGATCACATATGCATTCACTGTTTTGGTGGCCTGGGATGTTTTACTGAGGAACTCGCCACCCAGGTTGAAGTTCATGCCTCCTTTGGCGCCATATTCTGCATTGAACTTCATTACATCTTCCCTTTTATCCAGGAGGAGCTCGATATTGGCCAGTATCCTGGTGCCATAGGTGATCTCTTTTACATACAGCATATTGGGAGTGGCAGCAACGGCCGCATCATTGAAAAAGCCATTGGCCGGCTTTTCTGCCTTTACCGTGAACATGGGCTTTACCACATCGATGGTGAGATAATAGCGATTGTTGACGCTGTTATGATTGAAGCTGGTACTGGCAGTGAAGCCGCCGTAACTACCGCCGGCAGACACTTTGATAGCCAGCTCCGCTTCCGAGTTGGAGGAGAAGGAGCGATACTTGATATCTGTTCCTCCGCCACCAGCATTGATACTGTTCCTGATCTGCGGCAGGCCGGTATTGGCATCATTGACGGTAGCGCCACTGGGATTGTTGACGGTGATCACGGAAACGCCACCGGGCTTTACAAGTTGATCGGTATAGATGCGGATCGGGTTCCTGCCGTTGACAATTTCATTGTAACCACCACCGAAGAAATCGTCGAACGTGTAAATGGCACCGGGATAAAGCCTGATGAGGTTGGAATTGTTGCCATTCATGAAAGTGGTGCTTTCAGCGGTGAAGGTGACCTTGTTCACCTTGCAGGTCATATTGCTGGATTTCTCATCCGGCAGGCTGGCTTTATTTTCTTTGTTGAAGGCAGGCTCTCCGCCGGTAGTTACATTGCGGACCAGTTTTACATTCACGGCACTGCCATTGCCGATATTGATCCGCCTGGAGATGGTAGGGCTGTACACCGAAGCAGGGGCCGTTGTTGTAGTTGTTCCCTTGATAAGCACAGGCATTGTTTTCAACCTGTCTTTTGCATCGATGGTTTTGATGAGGGTGGGATCTGTTTTTCGTGTTGGTTGAGCTACAGCAACTGTGCTGAGCATACAGAACAGAGGCAAAAGGTATTTCATACTTTTTTAGATCAAAAGTATCTATACCGCTGAGCCTCCAAATCCCCTAAAAAGTGGATTTTTAAAAAGAAGAACCCCTCCATCCGGAAGGAGGAGGGGTTCTTCATATACCTCTTAGAAACCATTAAACATTATTCTTTCAGCAATTTCACAACCATGCGCTCATTGCTGTTGATGATCACTTCAAGCAGGTACATGCCGGGGCGGAGGCCGCTGGTATTGTCGAGCGTGAAGGTATTGGTGCCTGCGCCGGCTTTGGTGGCTTTACGCATAACCTCAGAGCCGTTGGCGTTGAGCACTTTCATCACGATGAAAGAAGGATCGGCCACCTGGAGATTCACCACGATATCGTTCTTGACAGGGTTAGGTGTAACGCTCACCATTTTCAGGCTGGTCTTATTGTATACGCGAACGATAAGGATCTTGCTCATATAAGCACGGCCATCTTTATCCACCTGCCTCAACTGGTAGTAGAGATCTTTCTTGGTAGCGCTTCCGGGCTGATCGTTGAAGATGTAGCTCTTCTTCACGTTGGAATTACCTTGTGCAGGGAGTGTTCCTACCGTCTTCCAGTTTTTACCGTCAGTGCTGCGTTGCACTTCAAAGCGATCGCTGTTAGATTCGAAAGTGGTTACCCAACTAACTTCTACATCACCGTTTGTTTTGTAGAGGCCTTTGAAGTCGATCATGCTCACAGGCAGTGAACCGCCTGTGGGGAAGGTGATGGTAACGGTAGCTGTGGGTGAGCAGAGCTGCGCATAACCATTGTCGCAAACCTTGTAAGTGAAGGTGGTGCTGTTTCCTTTGAAACCAGGATTGGGTGTAAAAGTAAAGTTGCCATCTCCGAAGAGCTCAACGGTGCCGTCAGCGGATTGACCTACCAGTTCAGCAAACAGCACTTCACCATCAGGGTCATAATCGTTATTGGTTACTTTACCTGAAGCATGGAAAGTGTTGGTGCCGGGGAAGTCGTCATCTTCGGCAACGGGCGCGGCGTTACAGCTTGCTTCATACTTTTTGTTTACGCTTACCCAGAATTTGTCGATGCCCATCAGGGTAGTAGCGCTTTCTCCCTGGAATTGAACATACACTTTGAAAATACCACTACCGATGGCGGGGTAGTTGAAGGTTTTGTTGTAGGTGTAAGTGGTGCTGGCATTAACGTTCCTGATCTCAACACTGTCGAGATAAGTTCCGTAAATATTGTTGTCTGCATCGGTTACATACACCTTGAACCATTTGCGGATACCGTTTCCGAGTGAGCCATAGAGTTTGTAAGAGAATTTCACGGTGAGCTCACCCCACATATCGAGAACAGGTGTGTAGAAACCAGTTTCCTGTGTGGGTGAAGTGGCAGGCCCCAGAACGATAGCGCCATCACCTTCAATGCCAGGTATAAAACCGCTGTTCACATCAGCGTTCTTGAAGATCCAGCAATTGTTGGTGAGATAGGTCTTAACCTGATTGAGGGCTACTCCTGTACGGGAGTTGAAATTTTCATAAGTCTGAGCCGTAGCGGCGAGAGACATGAATGCGCATACGAATGCGAGAAGGGTAGAATTCAGTTTCATACTGTCAACAAGATTTCAGAGTTTTTGAATTGTTTAGTTAGGCACGGCACGGATTGCCTGCGATCGCGGGGGCATTCAAAGGAAGTTCGACTTGAAATTTGTTGGACACAGGAGATTTATGTAGCTCACATAGCTATTGGACATTCGGAGGTAACCTTATTCAGGTTGGGCTGTATTGAGAATAATAAAACGCGATGATCAGGTGGAAATTGGTACAGGATAATTTTAAAACCTGTAATTGACGGAATTGTCGTAGGATGTGTAGAATTGAAAGCAAATATAGTCAGCCAGTTCCTAATATGCAAGTCTTAATAGAAAAAAATAACAGTTTAAGCGGGTTTTACGCTGTAATTGTATTGTAATTTGCATCAGTTAAAACCTGCTATGCCTCCAATAATAACGGTAAACCATCTCAGCAAATACTATCAGGATATTAAAGCTGTTGATGATATATCCTTCACAGTGAACAAAGGAGATGTGTATGGTTTTCTGGGGCAGAATGGTGCCGGAAAATCCACTACCATACGCATGCTGTTGACATTGATCCAGCCTACTGCCGGCACTATCGAGATATTTGGGATGGATATACGAAAACACAGGGAAGAGATCCTCCGCCAGGTGGGCGCTGTGATAGAGCGCCCCGATCTTTATAAATATCTCAGCGCACTCGAAAACCTCCGCCTCTTTGCCAAACTCAGTGGACTGAAATTATCGGAAGCTCAATTGATGTCGCAACTTGAAAGAGTGGGGCTGCAAGACAGGGCCACCAGCAAAGTGCATACCTTTTCACAGGGTATGAAACAGCGCTTGGGGATTGCCGTTGCATTGGCCCATGATCCCCAACTGGTGATCCTGGACGAGCCCACCAATGGGCTGGATCCACAGGGCATCGCCGATATCCGTAACCTGGTGGTATCCCTCAGCCGTGAGCATGGAAAAACAGTGCTGGTAAGCTCGCACCTGTTGAATGAGATAGAGCTCACCGCCACCAGGATGATCATTATCAACAAGGGAAAGAAAGTGGCCGAAGGCGCATTGAAAGACCTCTTCGATCCCTCCCAGATGTTGATAGAGCTACGAGTAGCCAACGCGGAACATACCCGGGTTCAATTGCAGCAATCTGCCTGGGACAAACAAATGATACAACAACAGGATAGCCTGTTCACTTTCCGGATGAGCGAAGCGGATGTGCCTGTTCTGATCGCAGACCTTGTGAGCATGGGAGTAGCCATCAACAGCCTTCAGCCCAGGCATTCCCTGGAAGCATATTTCCTTTCATTAACAACCTCCAGTCAGCATGTGGACCATCCTGCAAATTGAGCTGTTCAAAATATTCAAGCGCCCGCGTACCTATATCGCATTTGTGGCCATCGCCGTGATCGTATGGTTGATACAACTCGCATTCTATGTGGACGGTGGCGCCTACGTGGACTTCCTGATGCAGAGCATCCGCGCGGATTTTTATGTGGAAGGAAAGATCCTGAACGGCTATTTCATCTGTTATTTCATTCTTCAGACCTTGCTTATCCATGTGCCATTATTGATAGCGCTCATCGGTGGGGATATGATCGCCGGCGAAGCCAATATGGGAACACTCCGGCTGCTCATCAGCAAGCCTGTGAGCAGGGCTGCACTCATTTCCGGCAAGTTTGTAGCCACCATGGTATACACATTGTTGTTGCTGATATGGATGGCATTCTTGTCGCTGGGTATGAGCCTCATCATATTCGGAACGGATGATCTGCTCATCTTCAAGGGAACCGAAGTGGTGCTGCTCGAAAAAGCGGATGTACTATGGCGATATGTGGCGGCATTCGGCTTTGCAGCCATTGCCATGACCACCGTAGCGGCCCTTTCTTTCTTCCTGTCTTTGTTTGCGGAGAATTCCATCGGGCCCATCGTTACCACCATGAGTATCGTGATCGTGTTCACCATCCTCACTTCCATCGATCTTCCCTTATTCAATGCTATCAAGCCTTATCTCTTCACTTCCCATATGCTGGGATGGAAAGGATTCTTTGACGACCATATTTTTTACAATAGTATCACCAGATCAGCTATCTTTCTACTGGCGCATATCGGAGGTTTACTGGGGTTATCCATGGTGATCTTCCGGAAGAAAGATGTGTTGAGCTGATTGTTAAAACCAAAACCGTTCTGATGGAAAGAAGAAAATTCATGCAGCAGTCGCTCATCGCGGGAGGCTCCCTGATCACTGCCAATTCACTGATGGCCTGTACCAATACGGAAGTGAAAGCCGGTAACAGCTTTACCATGGATTTTGCTTTTCACGAAGGCATGTTCAAAGAGCATGCAGGAAAGGATTTCATAGACCAGATAAAATGGGCTTATGATCAGGGCTTCAGGTCTATCGAGGATAATTCGATGATGAGCCGCCCGGTGCAAATGCAGGAAAAGATCGGTAATACACTCGCGAAACTGGGGATGCGCATGGGCGTGTTCGTGATCACATCGGATAGCTGGCATTGGAAAACCTCCCTCACTACGGGCAAGCAAGAGTGGGTGGATAAGATGGAGAAAGATTGTAAATACGCAATAGAAGTAGCCAAAAGATGCCAGGCAAAATGGGTGACCGTAGTCCCTGGAAATTACGATACAAGCCAACCGGTGGAAACGCAAACCTCCAATGTGGTGAAGGCCCTTCGCAAAGCGGCCAATATCCTGGAGCCGGCGGGGCTGATCATGGTATTGGAACCGTTGAGCGACAATGCAGATCTGTTTCTCCGTTTATCATCACAAACCTTCGATATCTGCAAGGCAGTGAATAGCCCCAGTTGCAAGATCCTGTATGATATCTATCATATGCAGCGGAATGAAGGTAACCTGATGGCCAATATCGATAGGAACTGGGAAGAGATCAGTTATATCCAGATCGGTGATAACCCGGGAAGAAAAGAGCCTGGCACCGGGGAGATCAATTACAAGAACGTATTCAAGCATATTTACAATAAAGGTTATCGTGGTATCATGGGCATGGAGCATGGAAATTCCATGCCTGGTAAAGAAGGGGAGCTGGCACTGATCAAAGCCTATCGTGAAGTGGATATGCGCCCCTGATTTCGTAAAAGATCAATACAATCGTTATGCAGCAGTTCCGTTTGGTAAGCTCATTGTTGTTAGTGTTGTTATTCAGTGCAGCATTGCATGCACAGGATGCGGCCGCCCTGGTGAAGAAAGTGAAAGCGAAGCTGGAAACGGTGAGCAATTACGAAGCCAGTGGTGTAATGAAGACCAATGTATCCTTCATCAAAGTACCCGATTCGAAGATCATCGTGTATTACAAAAAGCCGGATAAGTTCCGCATCAAAAAAGAGAACGGGATCTCCATCATGCCCAAGGGCAGTACTGGATTGAACCAGGGAAGCATACTGGCGGGAGAGAACTACACCACGGTGGCAGCGGGTACGGGAAAGATCGGGGACAAGGCCGTTACCATCGTGAAATTGTTACCGCTCGATGAAAAAAGCGAGGTAGTAGTTTCCACACTGTACATAGACGAGAAGGAAACCGTGATCAGAAAGGCCGTTACCACTACCAGGAATAATGGTACCTATGAGATTGAAATGAGCTATGGTAAATATGCGTCCTGGGGCCTTCCTGATAAAGTGGTCTTCAGTTTCGATACAAAAGATTATAAATTACCGAAAGGTCTCGCATTCGACTATGATACCGGAGAGAAACCTGCCACTGCATCAACTGATAAAAATCAAAAAGGAAAAGTAGAAATCACATACACTACATACAATATCAACAAGGGTATTTCAGACAGTATCTTCCAGTAAATTTTCGCAGTCTTTTTACGTTCCTGTTCTCATCATTGTGGTGTAATTTGCCAACCACTTTATATTGATGTTTATCAAAATAAATCGACGGTTCGGGTGTAAGATCATTTAATTCAGGATAGTGTATACTATTCGGTTGATATACCCGTTTTGCTAATCTGTACCTAAACCCTTTACGAGAAATCGATGTTTCCAATTCCTAAGAAAGCACCTGGGGCTTTGTGGGCTTCTATGCTCATATGCATCCCAAGCTTTTGCTTTACTGTTCCTGCTTCAACGAAAGTTGCAGCAAGAGCGAATGATGAATCCAGGATCCTGCACCTGCCTGCATTATTTGCATTGACCTCTTCGTACCATTCTGTTCCTTCAATAGCCACCGCCATTATCAGTAATTTGTTTAAAGCGCTTCCCACAGGACCTTTCTGTGGTAAACACGCCTGTTGCTATTCAGCCTCAGGAGCCACACACCCATTTAAGCTTAAAACCAATGTGTATGAAAGAACCTTTACCTAAACAATTATTCAAGTGGCTGCTGGTACCTATTTTGGTTGCTGGTTTTACACTTGAGGCAATGGCACAGGCAACAGTAAGTCGTCCCTTCGCTGTAGGGACCGGCAGTTGCGGCGGTGGAACACAAATGATCCACTACTATTACTACAATCCCAACACCAATGGCCTGAACAGTGATGTTACCATGAACTGTACGCCACAACTGAAGGCAGGTAACAATACGGGCATGTTTACGCCCAACGGCTCCAGTGTGGCTTACAACCCTGCGGATCAGAAACTGTATTATCTGCTCAATTCCTCCTCCGGTGGTCAACCCAAAACATATATCTGGAGTTGGCCTATTGGTACATGTCCTACAAGCAAAAGTCCTTACCTGGATACGATGGTCTCTTTCAATATGTTCATCCTTGGAGTGGTGTTCGATGCCGATGGTAAAGGATGGATGTTGGAATTCTCTACAGGAGCAGCCCCTTACCAGGCATATATCCGCTCCGTGGATTTTACTACCGGTGCAGTAGGGGGAAGGGACAATCTCGCTATTACCGGGGGAGCCAAAATATGGAAATCAGGAAGCGGGGATATCACCATTTCACCCAGTGGCCAGATGTACTTTGTGGTAGACAATAAACTCTTTACGCCTGATTACAGGCATTACACGGGAACGGGTACCAATCTTACCACCACCTATATCGATACCATCAAAACAAGCGGTAACCTGGTGGGGCTTACCTATGCCGATGGAGAGATGATCGGTACCTGGACGGGCACTGGTTGTCCGTTCAATGAGATCAACCCGATCACCGGGGCGCGTACCAATGTGAACAAGCCCGGTTCTACCTATGCAGCCAATGACCTATCAACGATCATCTCAGGCGTGGGCGCTGCTAAAAGATTGGTAAGTGTTACGCCAACAGGTGTTGCCGATCAATATCAAGTGGAGTACGATGTGTATATTCAGAATTACGGCAACTATCCAATTACCAATGTAGTGCTCCAGGATAACCTGGGTAATATCAATACAGCAGCCAATGTAACACTGAACAGTGTTTCCTTTGTGAACAATCCTGCAAACCTGGTATTGAACCCTGCTTATAATGGCACCACCAATATAAACCTGATCAGTAGTGGTACGCTCAAAGCTTGGCCCGTGGCGGAGAACCACGCCACTATCCGTATCAAAGCTACACTGAGCAATATCCAGGCAGGTAAGATATATAATAACAGTGCCTATATAACTGCCAGCGGTTTCAAGAATGCGGCTTTAAAGGATTCCTCTACCAACGGAACCGATCCCGATCTCAACTCGAATGATAAACCGGATGATGTGGGGGAGAACCAGCCAACGCCGCTGCTGATCTCCGTAGCTTCGCAAACACCGCCCTGTTCGGCATTGCAGAAGATATTGTATACAGAAACATTCGGCACCGGCTCCAATACCACCACACTGCCTAAAACAACTTCTTCCACTGAATATACAGGATCCACCACCCAGCCACTGGGAACAGATAGATTCATGCTTACCAGCAATGCGAATGATGGTGACAATGCCCGATGGATAAACTTACAGGATCATACTACGGGTACCGGGCGCATGATGGTAGTGAATGCGGATGCAGCGGATAATGTATTCTTCAAAGATGGCATATCCGGCCTTTGCCCTGGTCAGCAATACTCCATGTTCTTTTATGCAGCCTTCCTGGGTAACGGTGATTACGGAACGGTATGTAATGCCTTCGGTGGCTTCAGGTACCCCAAAGTGATGATGACCATTCGTGATGCAAGTACCGGACTGGTGATCACGCAAATTTCAACCAGCGATATCACCAATACAACCTGGCAACAATATGGTCTCAAATGGGTGATGCCTGCCGGTTATACCGGTGCCATCACTTTCGAGCTCAGCAATAATGCCCTGGGTGGTTGTGGTAACGATATCGCTATAGACGATATCCAGTTTGGTTCCTGTGATCCCATGCCCACCGTTTCTACTGTGGCGCCAACCTCTGGTTGCCTGGGTGGTACCACTATTTTCTATGCACAACCCAATGACCCCGCGGTAATTCCCGGGCCCAAAGAATTCCAATGGCAAAGAAGTACCAATGGCACCAGCGGCTGGACCAATATCGGATCCGTGTCCACTTCACAGATGTACACGATCAGCCCGCTCACCTCAACCGATATTGGTAAATACTATCGGGTGATCATGGCAGCACAGGGCAATATGGGCTCTCCTGCCTGTTTGGATACTTCCGATGCTTTCATACTGAATGGTAAAACCTCCTCCACGGCTCCTACTACAGCGGTGAAGAATAAATTGAAGATCTGTCCCGGGGAATCTGTCACGCTTGCTGTCAGCGGCGGTACATTCGGCACCAATGCCGTATACAGATGGTATGCTACGGGATGCGGCACCGGGGTGGCAGTAGGAACAGGCGCTACCATTACGGTGAGCCCCACAACTACAACCACTTATTATGTAAGGATCGAAGGAGATTGTAATGTAACCTCCTGTATCAGTATAAATGTGCTGGTGGATTGTGATATCGATAAAGATGATGATGGTATTCTCGATATCGATGAAAGCGGCGGCGTGGATGTATTTGCCGATGATGATTTCGATGGTATCCCGAATTATAAAGATGCCAATACCCCGGGCTTTGTGGATACCAATGGTGATGGCATCGATGACCGGTACGACTGGGACCTGGATGGCATCATCAATGCCCTTGACCTGGATAGTGATAATGATGGCATTCCCGATGTAGTGGAAGCCGGTGGCGTGGATGCCAATGGTGATGGCAGGATCGATAATTACTCAGATGCCGATCAGGATGGCCTCTCCGATAATGTGGATGCTGCCGTAGGTGTTGCCGGATCGCTCGGTCTCGGCCTGCCCGACTTCGATGGTGATGGCATCCCCAACCAATTTGATCTCGACAGTGATAATGATGGCATCCCCGATATCCGCGAGGCACTCGGTACCGATGCTGATAATAATGGTAAACTGGATTCATCCACAGATGCAGACCAGGATGGTCTCATGGATATAGTGGACCCCGATACCGATAACAATGGTGTGCTGGAAAGCCCGCTGAAACCACTTCTCCGTACCGGTGCCGATACCAATAACAATGGAAGGCCTGATAGCTATCCTTACAAAAACCTGGATAGGGATGCACGCCCCAACCCTTACGATCTCGACAGTGATGGCGATGGTATCACCGATGTACGTGAGGCCGGCTTCCCTGACACAGACAATAATGGCCTGGCCGATGGAGCACGCGGCACTAAAACAGGATGGAGCACTACCATCGATGCCATGTCCGGGCCGCTAGCACTGCGTAACAGTGATACCGACCCTGCCGGAGCTGTTAACCCTGATTACCTCGATATCGATTCCGATAACGATGGTATCACAGATAATATCGAAGCATCGCCCACTTCCAACTATCGCCTGCCTTCTGGCCTGGATACAGATGGTGATGGGATCGATGATGCCTATGATACAGCCGGTTTTGGTGGTAATGGCATCACGCCCAATGATCATGATGCTGATGGAATACCGGATTACCGCGACCTCGATTCCGATAGCGATGGTCAACCGGATGTGGTGGAAGGAAACGATTTCAACGGTAACGGTAAGCCCGATGACAATGTATCGCTCACCAACCTGGATACCGATGCCGACGGCCTCGATAACCGATTCGATGCAGACAATACAAGCCCCAAAGTGACCTCACGTTATATGGGCAACTTCGGCACCGTGAACGGAGACCAGAGCCCCGGCAGCCTTTCAACCCTGCAAAGTAAGCTGGCTTCGCAGCCCAACCGCGACTGGCGTTACCTGGGATCGGTACTGGATGTGAATATCCTCAGCTTTGCTGCCAACCTGCAGAACGAAACGGTGAAGCTCAACTGGCGCGTCACTTCCGATAAACCGGTTACCTATTTCATTGTAGAGCGCAGCATCGATGGCGCCAACTTCAGCAAGATCGCGGAAGTACCGGGTAGCAATAACCTGAATTCGCCCGTAACCTTCAAATACAACGACGATATCACCAATGTGAACAGCAATACCTTCTTCTATCGCGTAACCGTGATCAGCCCTGAGAACGGCACCAAGACCACACAGATCGTTTCTGTGAAACGCCAGGGTGGAAGCTATGAGCTGAGCATCAATCCCAACCCGGCCAGGAACTATGTGACCATCAGCCTGAGCGTGAAGCGCGACAGGTCCGTAGAGGTGAATGTGCTGGATGCTACCGGTAAAGTGGTGCTTCGTCAGAAGCAACAAGTATCTGCCGGCAATAACAGCTTCCCGCTGGAAGGGGCGCACAGACTGCCCGATGGCATGTACAATGTAATGGTGAGATCAGGAGACGATGTACAATACAAGAAATTGATCATACAGCGGTAATTAGATTTTATTCTATGAGCAGGATCGCCTCCCCCGGGAGGCGATCCTTTTTTTAACTATACTGTGTAACCGAGATCAGTTCAGTTTCCAGAACATATAGTTGAGCGCCGTGGCAAAGCTTACCCATAACAGGTAGGGGATGTTCAGCCAGGCGGCTAGAGGTCTCAACCGGTAAAACCGCACTATCATCACAAGGATCAGCAACCACAACAATACAATATCCACAAGAGCGGTTGCGGGGTTGCGCATGAAGAAGAACAGGAAGCTCCAGATGAAATTGCAGAACAATTGCAATCCGAAAATGAAGAGCGCTTTCTCTTTTTGGATGCCTGGCGGGCACTGCCAGATTATGTAGAGTGATATCCCCATCAGCACGTAAAGTACCAGCCATACCGGCCCGAATATCCAGTTGGGAGGCGCAAAGGAAGGCCGGTTCAAAGTACTGTACCAACCGTTGACGGATTGCACTGTAAACCAGCTTGCAATCAATCCTGTGATCACCGGAATGGCAATGGAGATGAACAATTTGGCAATGGGTCGCATACGAATGGATGTATAAAAATGCTGCCAGCTACCAGTTGAAGTAAAGTGTGATATTGCCCACCTCATGGCTTTTGAC
>JAGIAP010000064.1 GCA_017744805.1 Chitinophagaceae bacterium
GATGCAGGCGGAGCTGGCTACCAGCATGCGGTTGTTTTGAATAGCCACCTGCTTGATGGCGCCGAAAGTAGTTGCATGGTTCCGGGGCTTGCCACCCATACTCAGAAAAATATGGGACCCGCTGTAAGCCACTTTATATCCCTCTTTGATATAGATCCCGTTCACGGGCCTTCCGAAAGGTGCACTGTAAGAAGGATCCTGGATGAGCGTATACTTATTCTCTTTTTCCACCATCCGCAGCAACCCGATATCGGTTCCCACCAGCACATCCTTCCCCTCTTTCTGAAGATAGAATACACTGAGCTTTTTGCCTGTGTTGTTGAACGACTCAAATGTTCTCACCAGCCGGGAATGCACCCTGTATACACCATCATTGAGCGTGGAAAACCAGGTGCCGCCTTCATTATCCACAAAGCAATTACTGATATTCTTATTGGCCAGCAGGTGCTCTGTGATCTTTTTTCTCACTATATCGAATACCAGGGTCCCATTATTGGTGTTCAGCCAAATGGTGGAATCATTCATTTTCCGGATACTGTTGATAGAAGGCATACGCACATCATATTCCAACCCATACCTGTCAGACATCACGTGCAGCATATCGAAAGACCTTACAAAACAGACAAGGTTTGAGCTGATCAATGTTTGCCCTTCCGCGGCACCTGCATGCATCATTTCTTTCAGTCGCTGAAAATGTAATAGCTTATCATCTGAATAGTAGACGCCGTTCTCATCCTGTAACAAGATCCTGTTCCCTTCTTTCGTCAGTTTGGTCATATGACAGGTACGGGGATTGGGGCAGGGGTATTCAGTGAGCAATGTATCATTCGTGATCTTGAATATTTTTCTCCTGTCAAGTATCACTATCTCATGATCGTTGGTCTCCACACATCCCAGGGCGAAGTCTGTAAGCCGGATCTGACGGAGAAGGCTATCATTATCTTCACGGTAGATCTTTCCCTGGTAGTAGTAGCAGATGGTATTCTCGAATGGCATGATCCATATCCTTCCCTTTGAATCTGCATAGAGGCGTAGCACTGCATTTACAGGAAGCCCGTCTGCGATGGTGAAGGTTTTGAAATGAGTGCCATCGAAACGGCTGAGGCCGGTCTCCGTGCCAAACCACATGAACCCGTCCTTATCCTGTACCATGCAATAGACCATGGAGTTACCGAGGCCCTCCCGGGATGTATAATGAGAGTACCGGTAATCCTGCGACCAACAAATGGAAAAAGAGAAAAGAAGAAAGATGAAAAAAGAGAATTGCAGAACAGCGGCCTTCCTGGTACCGGAATAAGAAATGGATAAGAATTGAACCAGGGTGTGTATCATGGCCGCTAAACAATAGTTTGGTACAGTTGAAAATCCCTCTGCCGGGCACAATATATCCAAAATGACGCGCATAAAAAAAACAGGTAATATGCCGTAATAACCGGCATAAAACGGGGAATATATTCAGCTTCACGGTGTACTACTTGCTTTGTATCTTCAATCCTCATTGTAACAATCTAACAGCTCACCACATGCTCAGAAATCTTTTGTATCTGACCCTCTGCCTGACAGCCTTACCCGGACTGCTTCCGGCACAACAGAAAATTGTTTTCCCGGATGGCTCCAGGGTTTGCTTTGTCGGCAACAGTATCACCATGGCGGGAGAATATGTTCATTATATCCGCGGATTCTATGCCACCCGATTCCCCGACAAAAAAGTGGAGTTCATCAACTGCGGCATCTCGGGCGATGTCACTGGTGGTATATTGGCAAGAATGCAGCCGGACATCATGGTGCATAAACCACAATACGCAGTGATCATGATCGGCATGAACGATGTACAACGTCCGTTGTACCCAGCCAAATACAATGGCATAGACAGTATCGACCAACAGAAAAAAGCAGCCCTGGCCCTTTACAAAAAGAATATCACGGAGATAGTTGAATACTTTGTAAAGAATAAGGTGATAGTGGTCTTGCAAAAGCCCAGCATCTATGATCAAACCGCAAAGATCCCCCAGGAAAATCTGTACGGGGTCAATGATGCCCTCAAAACCTGCGCAGGGTATATGCAGGAGCTGGCCAATAAATACAAACTTATCACGGTCGATTACTGGACCCTCATGACCGATATCAACAAGAAGTTCCAGGCAAAGGACAGCAGCTTCACCATTGTGGGTAAAGATCGCGTGCATCCCGCTTCACCCGGGCATTTCAGCATGGCTTACCAATTCCTGCATACCACACTTGGCAACACGCCCGTCAACACTATCCAACTGAATTACAAAACGAAGAAAGTGGAAAAAGGCATCCAGGTAAGTGATATCAATTTCGGAAAAAATGGGATCCAATTCACCAGTCGGCCCCGTTCCCTGCCTTTTGCCGTTTTCCCTGCACCGGCTTCCGCTTTGGATTTTGTTCCATTCACCAGGGAGCTCAATACGGAGCTGCTGAAAGTGACCGGGCTTCCTTCAGGGAATTATCGTATATCCTTCAATGATAGTATAGCCGGCGAATTCAGTGCAGCACAATTGACGGAAGGTATCAACCTGGCTACGCTCAATACGCCGGAAATGCAGCAATCCAAACAAGTGCTGGACTACTGCCTGAAAATGAAAGCGCTGGAAGGCGATCTCCGTCAACTCCGTCATATGGAATACAGGACGCTGTACAAACTGCCTAACGGCAATATCCGGGACAGTGGCATCGCTATCCTGCAAAGGAAGCTGGCAGACCCTGCCACCAAACAGAATGAGCGCCCACCTGCGGAGCGTTATCTAAAGAATAAACCCAATGAAGAAGAAATGTATAAAGAATGGGATACGATGCAGGAGCATTTGTATGAGATCAACAAACCTGCTGCTATGAGGGTTATGATAGAGAAGATATAAGTTCGATGCTACATAAAAAAAGCGGGGCGCTCATTGCTGGGCGCCCCGCTTTTTTTATGTAGGCTTTAGACCTGATTAGTTACCATAACCATCATTCTGAGGTTTGATAGCAGGGTTGGCATCGATCTCATTCCTGGGGATCGGCCATGCCCATCTGTAAGAATCAGCGGGAAGATCGCAGGTAGCGCAGGAACCAGCCCTGTCTACTTTGCGCGCTGTTACACCTTTTCTTTTCAGATCGAAGAAGCGATGACCTTCAGCTACCAGTTCTTTACGACGCTCCAGTTCAATAGCATTGAGCAAAGCCTGACCGGTGAGCGATTCATCAACATAACCATAGATCCTGGCAGCACGGAGTGCATTCAGATCATCCATGGCCGCGGCTTCATCAGGTGTAGTAGATTTTGCGTAAGCTTCTGCACGGATGAGGTATTGTTCTGCAACCCTGAGCGCTTTGAAATTCACTGTACCATCAGGTTTAGCCAGGGATGCTGCTTTTGCTTCATATTTTATCAGCACATCACGCACGTTACCTCCCCTGTCCTCTCTTTCCCCAAAATATGCACTCCAGCGAACATCGTTTGCCTGGTCATATGCATTCATCAAAGCCGCATTGGGAGAGTACTGGCTTCTCTTGATATCAGGTGCATAAGCATTGTTTCCTGGTCCACCTTGCCCTGCATTGAATGATACTGACCAGATCAATTCTCCAAATTCAGCATCTTGCCAGATCTTATCAAATACAGCTTTGTTGGAAAAAGGCACCGCATCGATCACATATGTAGAGAATTCGATGGCCTTATCATAACTTCCTTTATAGAGGTACATCCTGGCAAGGATCGCATCCACGCCTAATTCGTCTATATATGCAGGTGAACCAGCACCATTGATGTTATCATCCATATCATGCATCAGTGCCTTGGCATCCAGCAGATCCTTCTCGATCCTGGTAAAAGTTTGTGCCACTGTACCTCTTGCGGGTTTCTGCTCATAATCGAATTTATCCATATAAGGGATACCGGGAGCATTACCCGCGGTATAATCATTCACCCAATAACGGAGGATATCGAAATGCACCAGGGCCCTGATAGCAAGAGCCTGAGCCTTGATCCTGTTCACTCTTCCCTGATCTTTATCGGCAAAACGATCGATGCCCTGCAGCGTAATATTAGCCTGGCTGATGATGGCATAAGCATTGGTCCAGGCATTCTCGATCTGTGTTTCTGCAGAGGTATATAACCATCTTGAGAACACGAGCTCATTGCCGAGGTTCTCGAGGGGATTGCTCAGCAGATCGTCCGCCAGCATATCGGGCAAAGTGGCAAAAGCATTGGCTGCCGCGTCTGTTGCTCCATAATAGCTGGTATTCCTGAATAAGCTGTATGTACCCAGCAAAGAAAAATTGTAATCGTCCAGGTTCTTGAACCTGTCGTTCGCATCGAGTTGACTTTCAGGCTTCACATCTAGCATCTTATTACATGCGCTGAATGAGCCGATCACGGTCAATCCTATTATGAGTTTCTTTATTAACATCTTAATTCATTTAATGGTTAAAGTCCGAGGTTAAGGCCAAAAGTGACTGTTCTGAGCTGGGGATACTGTGCACCCAGCAGCATACCATTGGGCACTTCAGGATCATAGCCAAGTACATTATGCC
The DNA here is from genome assembly GCA_017744805.1 of Chitinophagaceae bacterium. Classification (GTDB taxonomy): domain Bacteria; phylum Bacteroidota; class Bacteroidia; order Chitinophagales; family Chitinophagaceae; genus Pseudobacter. The sequence continues at coordinate 4,540 of JAGIAP010000064.1, forward strand.
ATACATGAAGGTTCTGACCTTGTGCGAACACACGCAGAGACCTTAACTTCAACCTTTCAGTAACCGTCTTGGGGAATGAATAGCTCAGCATTACATTCTGCAGTCTCAGGAAATCTCCTTTTTCAACATACCTGGTGGTTTCTGCCTGATAAGGGCTGAAGGCAGAAGGCACATCGGTTTTGTCTCCGTCTTTCTGCCATTCACGCAACATGGACTCGGCCAGACCTGAGAACCAGTAACCAGGATTCTCAACGTTGGTGCGATCATTGTTGAAGATATGGTTACCCCATGCATAGCTGAACTGTACATTCAGTTCAAGTCCCTTGTAGTTTACGGTAGTACCGAAACCACCATAATGGGGAGGATCTACAGTACCAACGATCACACGGTTTGCCTGATCATAATCATTTGTGGTGTTACCATCTTCCTTCAGGTAAAGGGCATCTCCATTGGAAGGATCTACACCAGCATAACGTACTACATACAGCGAGTTGATGGCGTATCCCACTTTATTGATGAACACACCGGAAACATTCTCATCCTTTCCGGCCTGGTTTGTCAGCCTGTTCTTGTTATGAGAATAGTTGGCGAAGAGTGACCAGGTGAAATCCTTAGTACGAACCACGGTTCCTTCCAAAGCAACCTCGATACCGGAGTTACGCAGTTTACCCAGGTTATTGGTTATAGATTTCCAACCGGAAGTGCGGGACAACTGCCTGTCGAGGAAGAGGTCCTGTGTCTGGTTATTATAGTATTCTACACTACCCGTTAAACGATTCCTGAACAAAGCGAACTCGATACCGGTATTGAACATCACTTTTCTTTCCCAGGTGATTGGGCGTTGCAGGTTAGTGAGCACCAGGCCTGGCTCACCATTATAGTTGGCAGCACTGAGCAGGGGGAGTGAAATGAAGTCACTTACGCCCTGGCTACCCACAGAACCATAGCTGGCCTTGAGTTTGAGGGAAGACAACCAGTTCTCTGTTCCTGCCAGGAAGTCCTCATCGGAAATGATCCAGCTTGCGCCTACATATCCGAATGTCTGCCAACGGTTATCCTTGCTCAGACGGGAAGAACCATCACGTCTTACACCTGCGTTGAGGAAGTACCTGTTCTTGTAACCATAGGTACCATCAAAGAAATAAGAAACAAGTGCATTCTGTGTGGTAGCACCAGTTACAGTGGGAATAAAGCCATTGTCTGAAGTACCGGCAGTAATGCCTGATTCATTCTTGAAAGGTCCGATCAAACCAAAACCGGTAAATCCGAAATTCTCCTGTTTGGCTTTCACGATCTCAGTGAACAAGGAGAGGTTCAGATCATGATCTCCAAAGCTCCTGGTATAGTTCAATGAAGTAGTTCCTGTAAAACGAACGAATTTGGAATATCCCCTGCGGAGTGAACCACGGCTACCGGTTGCCTGCAGACCCTGGTCTGTAGTACGGTCCAGGTAACGCATATCCTCATCCGTAGTAAGATCACCACCCCATACTGTCCTTATTTTAAGACCTTGCACCCAGGGGAGGGCATACTCGATATAGGCGCTACCAATTCCCTTGAACTGGTCTCCGTTGTAGGTGTTCTCGAATTGCTCCTGAAGCGGGTTGGGCTGACCTGCATAGTCATCGTACCTGTAAGTTCCATCCGGATTGTACAGTGTAATGTATGGGTTGAACCAACGGATCGCATTCAAAGGTTGTCCGATATAAACATCATCCTCGAGCGTATTGTTAAGACGTGAGTAACCGAAGCTGGCGCTGAGGCCGATCTTCCAGTTACCGAATGTGTTGTCGATATTCGCACGGCCGGTATAACGTTTCAACCCTGTATTGCGAACGATACCCTGCTGATCGAAGATCGATCCGGAGAGGAAGAATTTCGTTTTATCGTTACCGCCTGAAGCACTCACCATATGCTGTTGCGTGGTGCCCCTGTGAAAGAGGGCATCTTTGATGCCATTGTCGATCTTTCCAAGGCTGTCGCGCTCTGCGGCAGACCATCCGAAAGGGTTGGGCCCGTAATCCGGACGATCATAGAACTCATAATCCAGCTTTTCCTTGGAATTCATGAGCTTAAGCCTGTTCTTAGGCAACTCGGAAAAGCCATATTGACCATCGTAATTCACTTTGGTCATTCCTGCACTACCTCTCTTGGTAGTGATAACGATCACACCATTCGCACCTCTTGAACCGTAGATGGCGCTGGCAGATGCATCTTTCAGGATATTATAGCTTTCGATATCACCGGGGTTGATGGTAGCAAAATCAGCCGCACTTACCTGGATACCATCGATGATATACAGGGGAGTATTGGTGCCGCCGATCGAACCTTTACCACGAATGGTGATCTCCGCTGCGGATCCTGGCTGTCCTGACTGTGACAACGCCATCAGACCCGGTACTTTACCTTGCAGGGCCCTGTCGAAAGAACCTACAGGCTGAAGTTTCAGGTCGTCACCAGCTACACGGATGGTAGAGCCGGACGACTGCCGTTTGCTCTTGGTTGTGTAACCTGTGATCACCACTTCTGTCAATGAACTGGTGCCAGGGAGTAGCTGAACTGCCAAAATCCCATTCCCAATAGCAACTTCCTTTGCCAGAAAGCCTACACTGCTGAACACGAGTGTAGTAGCCTTTTCACCCACCTTGATACTGAATGTTCCGTCTGGCTGGGTAACAGTTGAATTGGATGTTCCTTTTTCCGTAACGGTAACTCCTGGTATCGGGGTTCCATCCCGCTGGTCAGTTACTGCTCCCGTTACAGCTTTTGTCTGAGAAAAAGAGTACAATGCCATTAGCATTGCAATCAGCACGAATAAAGGTCTTCTCATAAGTTGTGTTTTTTGAAAGAGCTTGTTGATTAATTCAGAACGAAATACAGTCAGTCTATCATATTTGACCTTTTTAAAGGCTGGTATGCTGCAACATCGAGCATCAATTTCTACCGCTTATAATAAATATATAATTGATAATGCAAGGCATTCCAAACCATACCGCCTATAGCTTAAACTTATCTTGAGTAATAATTCCGGCCTACTCTTGAAACAATGTTTAATAGTTGTCGGGAGATGAGCCTAAGCTCTTAAAGGGGCAACAAGATAGGTAATTTTTGAATGCAGTTCTCCGGGACGGAATGGCTTATGAATAAAATCAGTGAAGCCTTTTTGTATAAGATCATGCTGCATATTATCATAAACAGCAGCAGTAAACGCTAATACGGGAATTGTTTCATTGAGCTTACGGATCTCCCTGAGTGCAGTTGCACCATCCATTTCCGGCATTTCAAGATCTATCAGGAGCAGGTCATAACTTTCGCGCTTGAATTGCTCTACTGCTTCTTTTCCATTAGTGGCTTCGCTTACGGCAATACCCCATTTGGTGAGGAACCTTTTGGCGATAGAAAGATTGACCGGATTATCTTCGGCTATCAGCACTTTTACCCCCTGTAATTGTTCCAACTGCCCGGCATTTTCTTCGTGAATATACCTGGGCTTGTTCTCATTCACCTTCAATTCCACGGTAAAATGGAAAGCGCTGCCCTTTCCTTCCTCGCTTTCCAGCAGCAGATCGCTGTTGAATCGGTTGAGGATCTTTTTGGTGATGGCCAGTCCGAGACCAGTACCTCCATATTTACGGGTAGTATTCACATCTGCCTGGGTAAAGCTCTCGAAGATCTCGCGGTGCTTGTTCCGGGGAATGCCGATACCGGTGTCCATCACTATGAACTGAATGGTCACCTGTGAACTGGAAGAAAAAAGTTGTCGCACCGCCAGGGTGATCTTTCCCTTATGTGTGAATTTGATGGCATTGGAAAGCAGGTTGCTCAATACCTGGTTGAGACGGGTCTCGTCTGTGATCAGCTCCGTATCCAATCGCTCATCGATATCGGTCTTGAATTCCAGCCCGCGGGCAGCAGCCTGGGTACTGAACTGGGAGGATATCTTTTCCACAAATTCTTTCATATTCACGGGAACCGAAGCCAGTTCCAGCTTTCCGGCCTCCAGTTTGTGATAATCGAGGATATCGTTCACCAATAGCATCATATGCCTGGAAGAGAACTGCAGGATATCCAGATGGGATTTCTGGCCCGGCAGGTACTCTTCCTGTAACAATAAATTGGAAGCGCCGATGATCCCATTCAGGGGCGTACGCAATTCGTGGCTCATATTGGACAGGAACCGGCTCTTGGTCTTGGCCGCTACTTCGGCCGTCTCCTTGGCTTTCATGAGCTCGAACTCCGTCATCTTCACCTGCGATACATCCAGGATACTGATCTTGGTATAACGGGTATCCTTATAGGAGAATGGCACAACGCTTACGTATCCGTGGAAGGTACGGCCATTCTTGGTGGAGAAGGCCAGTTCGCCCTGCCAGTTCCTGGCGCCGGAAGCCACCTTCTCTTCAATGGATTCGAACTGCCGGATATGATCCTCTTCAAACCATTTCTCAATGGAAGTGCCTTCGATCTCCCGTTTTTCGTCCACCTCAAAAAGCTCCAACGCACGCTGGTTACAACTGGCGATGATATTGGTTTGGGTAAAAATGATGAATACCCCATCCAGAGAGGTATTGAAGATGGTATCTCCGAATTTCTTTTCTTCCATGATCACGCCCTCGTTCTCCCTGTTCACCCGGAGGATGGCATAGGAGAAAACGATGGTGGCACAAAGGCTGATCACCAGGTTACTGCTGTACAGCCGGGTATACAACGCCTCATTGATGGTTTGGATATTGTTTACATATGGACAAACCTTCAGGCATATCAGGGAAGAAAGAATGGTAATGGCATAAACGGTCAACAGCTCCCGGGCATTCCGCCGCATATTCACCACAAAGGTGAGCGCCAGGAAATAAGGGAAATACATCAGGTACTCCCCAGCCCGTAACCCCTCGATATAACTGATCACGATCAGGTACAGGTTCACATTCACAATTGCTATAATACGTCCGGTCTCCAGCTTCTTTTTGGAGCCGAAATAAAAAGCTACCAGGAAGAAATAAGCCGCCGTGATATTGATGAGGGCGCTGATGTAGAGCTTATGATAGAAATAAGACAGAACAGAAAAAAAGTTAACGAGTAATGCCAGAAAAATGAACTGGTTGAACCTGATGATCTTCTTCCGATGGTCTTTGCTCAGCCCATCATGTAACCCTGAATACACAATATCGCGGTAAATTGACCACCCGAGATATAATAATTTCTGCTTCATAGAGTTATTGGAATAGGTACCGGAATGATTTTTTTCTGGTAATACCGAGGTATAACGCCAAAAATCAAAATCTATTTTCTAATGACCCAGCCCCCGCCATCTAAAAATTTCATTTTCAGCGAAAAAATAGATTCAGACTACCTTTTCAGCCTGTACGCAGATGATCTACCTTATATAGAAGAGGTATATTCCATTACCCTTAACCATTTTGATGAGGACCTGGAACATATCCGCCAGGCCTGGATCTCAGGCGATATCACCAACCTGAAAAGGGCCACCCATAAAATGAAACCCGCCATGGGCTTTGCCGGGCTTACAGGCATCCAACAGCAATGCATGGAATTTGAAGAGCTCTGCCAGAAAGTTCCTTCAATCGACCGCCTGAAGGATACTTATCATCAACTTATTACTACTTTAGCTGAGAGTAAAGTGCTGATAGGTTCCGAATATGAACGATTGAAAGCCCATAACGCAAACACCCCATGTCCCTAAGCTGTATCATTGTAGAAGACCTCCAGGTAGCCGCCGACTACCTCAGCCGTTGTTGTGAAAAAAGCGGCCTCGTATCTGTAAAAGCACATTACACCAATGTAGCGGAAGCCCTGGAATACCTGAACAAGAACGCCATCGACCTGCTTTTCCTGGATGTTGAAATGCCCGGCGCTACCGGGTTTGAGCTGCTGGATCAACTGGCCTATCACCCCAAAGTGATCCTTACCACCTCAAAATCAGAATACGCTTACAGTGCTTTTGAATACAATGTGACTGACTTCCTCAAAAAACCATTCACCTATCAGCGTTTCCTGGATGCAGTGCACAAGCTGATCAGCAATAACAATGCGGAAACCTCTCCCTCCAATAATAACGATCATATTTTCATCAAAAGCGATGGCAAACTGGTTCGGCTGAAGAATGACGATATCCTTTTCATGGAGAGCATGGGAGATTATGTAAAATTCGTGACCAACGACAAGAAATACGTAACGCACAATACCATCAAGCACCTGGAAGAGAAGATCAACCGGCAATGCTTCATCAAAGTGCACCGCTCCTACATCATCAATATCACCAAGATCGATGATATCAGGGAAAACGACCTTTATATCAAAGGATTCGAGATCCCCATCAGCAAAGCCCACCGGGCAGAGATCATCAAAAGGCTCAATATTATCTGAATATTACCTGAAATGGGGCGTTCGTCGAACAAAACCGGAGTTCCAACGAGGATTTGCCCCCGGCCAACTAAAAGATTTTCCTGTTGACCATTCATTTTACATCTTTGTTCTGTCAAAAGGGAAAACGGTAAATACCAAGCTAACAAGCTCTTAATAAAGATATTATTTGTGACGGTTATCTCTAATACACCCACCTCCAAAAGAGGACAATGAAATCCGTACAGTATGAAAACTAATGAGTAAACAGATCGATACCCTTACTCATAAAATATTGGGATTTCATTCAGGGGGCTGACCTTAGGTCTGCCCCCTTTTGTTATATAAAAAAATTTCTGCATCTTTGAATGGCCGCTTTATTGCGGCTGTCCCCCGGCATCACGGGCCGGTCAATGGCAAAACCCGCCAATCCAATTCCACTGAAAGACTTTCGATAGCATATCTCCTCGGAGAAAAACCAGCGCAATATCTGTTGAAGAAACAATGAATATCCGGTGTTCTGGGAAGGCCCGTTAAATCCAACCCTATCAGATCCACTCAAGTTATAGTTTGATTACCCATGGTAAAGAATTCAAAGCTGCTCTCCGTGAAGCAGCTTTTTTTTGCTTAAAGGAGGAGCTTCCATACAGGCTGTAAAACATACCGGCGCGGGAGAATAAATATTGGGCTACTTTAATGAGACAGGTTTGATCATCCTGCAAAAAAGGCTCACCCTTCCAGAGTGTGGAAGGGTGAGCGGAATGAATGAATAGTATGTTTGGGCGCTTATGATAAATGGGCTTGCAGGCTATTGATCCTGTTATCCCAGGCCGATCTCGTAGTGGCGCTCGGGGATCTCGATGTCGAGGAACCCTTTCTTCAGGAGACGCTGACGGAACTCGGTCTGTACCGCGTATTCCCCATGAACAAGGAATAGCTTCTTCACCTGCCGGGGATCCTGGGTGGCCAGGAATTGGCTGAGATCTTCGTAATCGCCGTGGGCGCTCATGCTGCGGATGGCGCCGATCTCGGCATTCACTTCGTGCAGTACACCAAAGATGCGCACTTCCTTCTCACCTGCCATCAATCGTCCGCCGAGGGAATTTGGCTCACAATATCCAGTCATCAGGATGGTATTGCGGCTATTCTCGATATTGTTACTGATATGGTGCTTCACCCGACCAGCATCAGCCATGCCACTGGCTGAAATGATCACGCAGGGCTCATTGCGATAGTTGAGCAGTTTGGATTCATCAACGGATTTCACATATTTAAGCCCCTTGAAGGAGAACGGGTCACTATCGGTCTGCAATATGCGCTGGATGGTCTTGTTGAAATATTGCGGATATTTCTTCAGCAGCTCGGTGGCCTCGATGCTGAGCGGACTGTCCACGAAATAATCCAATGGCGGAAGCCGGTTCTCCAACTCCAACTGGTTGAGCGCATACAGGAGCTCCTGGGTGCGACCTACACTGAAAGCAGGCATGATCAGTTTTCCTTTTTTCTGGAGGCAGGTCTTTTCGATCCATTGCAACAGCATATCAGGTGTGGTGGCATGCATATCGTGCAGGCTATTGCCGTAGGTGGATTCGATAAGGATATAATCGGCCTGATCGAAGGGCGCCGGGGAACGAAGGATCACATCGCGGTAGCGGCCCACATCACCACTGAAAGTGAGACGGGTGGTTTTGCCATTCTCCGTAATGCGAAGATGGACGGCAGCGCTGCCGATGATATGGCCGGCATCCGTGTACAGCAATTCAACGCTATCGTCTATGCGGAACCAGTTATCGTATTCCACTGTTTTGAAAGCTCCCATGGCGGCGATGGCGTCCTGTGCATTGTACAGGGGAGTGAGATAGGGCAAGCCTTCTGCCACTCTACGCTTGTTGATGAACTTGGTCTCGTCTTCCTGAATATGACCGGAATCTTCCAACAGGATAGCCGTAAGCTCTTTGGTGGCCGGCGTACAGTATACTTTTCCGGAAAACCCATCTTTGATGAGTTTGGGGATCAGCCCACTGTGATCGATATGCGCATGGGAAAGGATGAGCACATCCACTTCCCTGGGCTCAAAGCCCCAGGTCCTGTTAAGGGTATCTGTGTCGCGGCCCATTCCCTGGAACATGCCGCAATCCAGTAAATATTTACGTCCGTTCTTGAGAGTCAGCAGGTGTTTGGAACCTGTTACCGTTCTGGCGGCTCCGTGGAAAGCAATCTTCATGAAGGATCAGAATTTTAGTTCAACTACCACTTTTTATATTGTTCTGCATCGAGCGCTTGTGGGGCCCAGTTAGTGAAAAAGGTTTTAACCTTATCCTTGCTATACCCTTTTCCTTCTTCCAGTAACCCGGAGTCCTGCGTGTGCAAGCGGTTGCCTTTGGCATCCAGCACCAGGAATACAGGGAAACCGAAACGTTGAGGGAATCCGTATTTCGCGAGCAGTTTCTCGTTCTTGTTCTCTTTGCTGTAATTGAGGTGATACACCACATAATTGGCCTTCACCAGGGAATCGATCCCGGTATCTGTTGTGGCAAACTCATTGAAACGGGCACACCAGATACACCAGTTCCCGCCGATCTGAACAAACACATGTTTCTTTTCCGCCTTTGCCGTGGCGATGGCTTTCTTCAAACCTTCCTCTGCATTTTCTTCAGGCTTATATAATTTGAAGGTCTTCATATCCTGTGCACTCGCCACAAAGGCAGTACAGGCCAGCATCAGGGTGAATAACAATTTATATTTCATAACGGGGCTATTATTTTTTAAAGGTAAGGAAATGCATTTATCTCTTGGTCACTTCTACAATGGCGGCCATAATCTCCTTACCACCGGCAGGTGCGGTAAAAGAGATCGTTCCCTTGCTGGTAGGCTGGAACCTGATCCCCTGCGATTGCGTGCCCAGGGCGGCATTCACCCTGCTCGCATAGTCGGAGGCGGGGTTGCTGCTGATCTTGCGGTTGGTAGCATACCAGTCCAGCGGTTGCTTGCTCACCACAACGGCCATCACGTCACGGGTACCTACACTGTCCGGTGTCATGCTCTTATCATGAGGGAATAACCGGAAACCGGTGATGCCACAGAAAGGAGAATATTTGGTTTGGGAAGGGTCCTCCGCTTTGGGATAAGGGAAAAGCGTATAGCTGGTACCGTCAGTTTCCTTACCGAAAACATAGATATAACATTCATTGCTGTTACGCACTTCCATTTTGAAGCGGCTGCCGATACTCATGGGCGATACTGTTTCAAAAACATTGTTGCCATTGGTGCGGAGTGGCGCATAGCCCCCCGCCACCATCTTGTTGCCTTGTTGTGTAACCTGCACCAGGCCTACTTCACAGGTGAATGGTTGGTTGGCGGCAGCTCCGGTCTTAGGCATCGCTTCCAACCCATATGCTTCGCGTACAAAGTATTTGAAATGATTGTAACGGACCCAGGCGAATCCGTTCACGCCCCATTCAGGTCCCCAGCTATTCATGATATGGAAGGCGCCTCCATATTTCTTATCATCATATCCCACCACACACATGGCATGGCCACCGAAGCCCGTCATGCTGTTATCACCAGGTTGCGGGTCCCATACATCTTTCCCCATCATATCCTGCATGAAGCTCTGCCCTACCATCATACCGATCACCACCGGGGCTCCCTGAGCCAGGTTCTCCCGGATGGCCCGCAGATCGATGGCATCATTCCGATCGCCCAGAGAAAGGCGGTTGAAGCCCCGCATCTTGAACTCGGCTGCTTCGCGGATCAGGCTTTGTTCCGGTTGACGGGAACAATCCCGGTCCGAGTAGGGAAATTTATCATAAGGCACGGAGCCCTGTTTGGTCATATATTCCATGGCTCGCAGGATATAGGATCCCTGGCAACCATCGAGGCCGATCTGGTTATAGAGGAAGGCCGGGCTGAATTTCAGCTCATCGCCTTTCACGCCGCTGCGGCTCGCTTCCAGCACGGTACGTGCGCCATAGGCGCTGCTCCAGGCCACACAGCTTCCCTGCTCGCCCTGATTGCCAACGGACGGCGCATAAGCAATGAGGTCTGATGCTTCCGGTAATGGATTCTTTGAATTATCGTCTGCCAGTGGCTCATAGATATTGGCACGCTCAAATTGTTTGGGATCCAGGAACCCACCGGTAGTGAGTTGGCCGGCGATCTGGCTAAGGTTGCCCATATTGCAACCACCGCCTCCCCTTCCGAAAAGGAAATAACCGATACCACCCAATATCAACAGAACGATGATGCCCTTGCCTTTGAATAAACCCAGTAGCAAAGGAAGCAGGTTGAATAAACCACCGCCGCCACCACCAGGGAAGCCACCGCCCCCTCTTCCACCACTGTCATTGTCGTTGTTACTTTCCTGAGGATCCTGGGGATCATCAACCATACGTATAGGCATAACGAATGTTTTGGTTATGAAATAAAAGTAACAAGAAATCAGCGAATTGTATGTAAACAAAAAGAGAGCTGCACCAAACCCCAGTGCAGCTCACATTAGAAAACCCAGTAGTAAAGAATGTTGAATTAAATACCTATAGCATCCCGATATACGGAAAAACAAAAAGGCCGGATTGGCAAAATGCCATCCGGCTCAAATATTTTTTACGAAAAAAAGTAAACTATTTCCTGCAAAGGATTGCGTTGCTGCTACGTAGAAACGATGGATCTAACTACTCTGCTAAAGCACTTCTATCTGATTTCTCAGCAGGTCCTCAAACTGATCCCTTTTTCTTATCAGGTGTGCCTCGCCGTTAAGCACCAGCACTTCTGCCGGTTTGTAACGCGAGTTGAAATTGGAGCTCATTTCAAAACCATAGGCGCCCGCATTGTAGAATACCAGGTAATCGCCTTCCCGCACTTCATTCAGTGGGCGATCCCAGGCAAATGTATCCGTTTCACAGATATTACCCACCACGGCATACTTTTTCTCAGGCCCCGCAGGGTTGCTGAGGTTCACGATATGATGATAGGCATCGTAGAACATAGGCCGGATCAGGTGATTGAAACCACTGTTCACACTCACGAAAGTGGCTGCATTGGTTTGCTTGATCACATTCACCTGCGTAATGAGATAGCCGCATTCGCTCACCAGGAATTTACCAGGCTCAAACCAGACCTGCAATGGCTTACCACCGGGAATGGCATGACTTGCGAATGCTTCCTGCACTTTCTCCGCCAGAAGATCGATATCGGTTGAAACATCCCCCTCCTTATACGGCACTTTGAAACCACCGCCCAGGTCGATGAACTCGAGATGTTTGAAATGAGGGATGATATTGAACAATACTTCGATGCCCTTCACAAACACTTCCACATCCTTGATCTCACTACCTGTATGGATATGCAGGTCGCTGATGCGGAGATCATACCGGCTCACCACTTCCAATACCTGGTCTATCTGCTCTACCGGTATACCGAATTTACTTTTATCATGACCGGTAGATATCTTTAGATTTCCGCCCGCCATGATATTGGGACGAAGGCGCAGGCCCACCGGGTAGCTGTTACCGAATTTCGCCCCGAATTTTTCCAGGTTGCTGATACTATCGATATTGATGATCACTCCCAGGCTTACAGCTTCTTCGATCTCGGAAAAGCCGATGCCATTTGACGTGTACAAAACGCGGTTATTGGGAAAACCGGCATGCAGGGCCAGCTTCACTTCATTGATGGAACTACAGTCTACATTCGCCCCGATACTGCATACGTACTTCAGGATATTGATATTGGTAAGCGCCTTGCAAGCGTAGAAGAAAACGGTATTGCTATTCTTGAAAGCGGTGGTGAGTTTCGCGTATTGCTCCCTGATCTTCTCTGCATGATACACGTAGAGGGGAGTACCAAAATCTGAAGCCAGTTTAGCCAGGTAGTCTGGGGATAGATGCTGTGCCATAATCAGCGAATATACGAACAAAGCGATGTAACGACTGTTAGCCGGTGTAGGTTGTTCCCAAGATTTCTATGCAGCGCCCATCGCCCGCCGGAGGCGAGCCGATACGGGTCACTCGCGGAAACGCAGTTGCGAGATAAACAAAAAGCAGCTCCTTTGGGGGAACTGCTTCGTATGTTTTAGCAGGCCTGAGCTCCTGCTGAAAAATCAATTTGATCTCTTTTCCTCGTCTTCGTCGTCTGATCCTTCGTTATCATCTTCTTCGTCTTCGCCGTTCTCGTTCTCATCATCTGCTTCGTCTTCTTCATCGCCTTCCTCTTCTTCATCCTCATCGTCTTCGTCATTGCCTTCCTCTTCTTCGTCATCTTCTATATCATCATCATCTTCTTCTTCGTCATCATCTCCTTCCTCATCGTCCTCATCCATTTCTTCTTCGCTTTCTTCCTCACTATCTCCTGATTCTTCAGCATCTTCTTCAGCCGATGCTTCAACGTCTGTTTCTTCTTCTCCGGTGAGTGCTTCTTCACCGGCATCTTCCGTAGCTTCCGTGATGGCGATCTCTTCTATCAGTACGCCATCTTCATCCACTTTGAAAGATATATTCTCATCGGTCACCACTGTATGAGCGGCTGTTTCGTCAGCGCCTTCCTCTCTGTTTACCGGGTTGAGGGGCTCACCATTTTCCATTGCGGCAGCAGCGCTTTGTTCCAGGGCGCTGACCAGGGAAGCATTCACCATGCTGTCGTCGAATACTTCTTTCAGTTTGGGCAGGTCTTCAGTGGTGTTGATACCGAAGTAGTCCATGAAGTTCTTACTGGTGGCATATACCAGGGGGTGACCGGGCAATGCTTCATTACGGCCTGTGATCACCACCAATTCTTTTTCGAGTAATTTCTGAATGGCGTAATCACTGCTCACACCGCGGATGGCTTCGATCTCTGCCTTGGTAACGGGTTGTTTGTAAGCGATGATGGCCAGGGTTTCCAGTGCTGCCGAGGAAAGGCGTTTCAGGAACTTGTCGCCATTCAGTTGAGCTACTGTCTTATGATATTCTTTCTTGGTCAGGAACTGCCAACCGCCACCACTCTCACGCACTTCAAACGGGTAAAATTCGGATCTGTATTTTTCAACGATCCCTTCCAGGGAGGATTCTACCTGGTCCAGCACGATCTTATCTTCCATAAAACCGAAAGCATTGTTGATCAGCTCGGTGATCTCCAGCGCCGTCAGTGGCTTTTCACTGGCAAAGATCAGTGATTCGATGTGCGGTATGAGGTTTCCGATTTCCATGCAATAGATTGGCGGATTTAGATAACCGGTTAAGAATTATCCCTGCAGAGCCGCTGCACCACTTACGATCTCAGTGAGCTCGGTAGTGATTGCTGCCTGACGCGCACGGTTGTAGCTGATCTTGAGGCTGCGCAACATTTCGTTGGCATTCTCGGTAGCTTTATCCATGGCGGTCATACGTGCTCCGTGCTCGGAAGCATGTGCATCCAGAACTGCCTTGAACAGTTGTGTGTTCAGGATCTTGGGCATCAGTTCTGCGATCAGTTCTTCCTTGGCAGGTTCGAAGATGAAGTCGCTTTTCTTGTCGCCTTCTTTCTTCTCTACTTTAGGGATGGGGAGGAAGCGTTCAACCACGAAGCGCTGTGTAGCGGCATTCTTGAATTCGCTGTAAACGATCTCCACGGCGTCGAATTCTTTGGATTCGAAAGCTTTCACTGCAGCCTGTGCGCATTGTTGTACGCTGTCGAAGCTGAGGTGGAGGAAAATATCTTTGAAAGTATCGGTAGCGTTGAATTTGTTCTTGGCAAAATGCTCGAAGCCTTTTTTGCCGATGCTCCAGATCTGCACATTGCCTTTGGCGAATTGTGCGGAGTATTTTTCCCTGATGGTTTGTTTGGCCAGTTTGATCACGTTCGCATTGTAGGCACCGCAAAGGCCACGGTCGCTGGTGATCACGATCAGCAATACTTTCTCAACAGGTCTTTCTACCGCCAGGTTACCGCCCAGGTCTCCTTCAGAGCTGCTCACGATATTGCTCAGCACTTCCTGGAGCTTGCGGCTGTAAGGACGCATCTGAACGATCGCATCCTGCGCTTTTCTCAGCTTGGCGGCACTCACCATTTTCATCGCTTTGGTGATCTGCTGCGTATTTTGAACCGATTTGATCCTGTTACGAACTTCTTTTAATTGACCTGCCATGTTTTGCGTTTAAATATCTAAGGCTCAGAGC
>JAGIAP010000065.1 GCA_017744805.1 Chitinophagaceae bacterium
GGTATACATATCCTTTATGATCGCCTTTGATGGTGCCATCGATCACAAAGGGTTTCAATTGCGCTATGGCCGTAGTGCCGGCAATAATGAGCGCTGTGAGGAAAATGATATTCTTTTTCATGCGTATTTTTTATTGTAAGATCTCACTGAGTTTGGTGTGCAGCGCCGTTCCACGCAGGTCTTTGGCAATGATCACCCCATTGGTGTCCAGCAGGAAGGAAGAAGGGATGGCCTGTATCCCGTAGTATTCCGATATCTCATTGTTGTATCCTTTGAGATCGGAGATCTGCTTCCACGGCATTCCATCTTTCCTGACGGCTTCTTTCCATTTTTCTCCATCACTGTCAAGTGATACGCCCAATACTTCAAAATTCTTTCCCTTGAACTGATTGTAAGCTTTCAGCACATTCGGGTTCTCAGCCCTGCAGGGACCACACCAACTGGCCCAGAAATCCACGAACAGATATTTGCCTTTGAAATCGGATATCTTCACTGGTTTCCCATCGAGATCGTTCTGTGTAAAATCTTTGATGGACTGCCCCAGGGCGCTGCGTTTCATCACTACCAGCCTTTCACCGAGCTTTTGTCCTGATACCGTTTGCCTGGCCTTGGGATCAAGCAGCTTATACAAGCTATCGATATTCGCATACTCACCCATTACGGCCATATCGGCCAGCAGGGCCACGCTTACAGGGCTGGTATTGTGTTGCCGGATATAATCCTTGATGCGGGCCCTTCTCGCCATCCGGAAAGAATCGATCCTGTTTTCCAGTTCCGCTTTCACTTTCTCATCCTTTGCATTATGGAGTTGCTGGTAAAGCGGCGACTGCCCTTCTTCGATATCTTTCACAGATCCCTGGAAGGCCATGTACTCGTCCTGTGCCGGAGAGCCTGTTACTTTACTGTAATAGAATGAATCCATATTTCCCGACACTTTCACATCGGCATTCTCCATGAACATTTCCATGTATTGCCGGCTGGTACCGATAAAGATCTTACGAGGATCGGTGACAGTACCGGACCAGTGGAATTTGCCATCTTTCACAGGAACGGTATCGCTTTTGGCAGGATCATCGTGGAGGCCGGAGATAAACACTACGGAATCCGTCAGTCCTTTGATATCGCCGTCGAGCGAGGCTTTCTTTGTTGTTGGGGCTGTCTGGCAGGCGTAACCGAAGGATAAGGCCAGGGCCCAAATAAGTTTTGTTTTCATCTGCATGGCTGATTTTCGTTTATGGTTTTCTATCGCTGATAACCGGGGTTCTGATCCCCAAAATCCGGGTTATTCATCAGTTCATTATGTGGCACAGGAAGGATGTATTGCACCTTGTCTGTGATACTTGGTTTGAGTTGTTTCACTTTCTCAAATGGCAAACGAAGCAATGCCAGCCATTCCTGACCGTCTTCACCTGTAAGATTGCGTGAGGTTTCCTTCCATATCTGTTCAAGCATGGCATCGGCAGTGGAAGCATTGTCAACAGCGGTAAAATCGGATACACCTGCTTTGGTCATCACCTCTTTCAATGGAATTCGGGCATTGGCCAAAGTACCGCCCGACCTTACAATAGCTTCCGCCTTCATCAGGTACACTTCGGATAACCTGATGGCATATGCGTTCTCAGTGATCTGGGAAGGCACCGTGCCCTCTGCGATGTATTTGGTGAAATAATATGATTCAGGACGGGAATCATTTTCTGTACCGAGCATCCAGCTCTCACGTGGATCTCCCTGCAGCAGGTCTTTGAATGCCTTCACAGCCACGTAAAGCGAGGAGGCGCCAGGCCAGTATTGCTTGCTCACATTGTAGTAGTAGGCTTCCTGGTTCTGTTGGGGACGAATGCCAAGGATCACCTCTTTGCTGCTCAGACCTTTGATCCTGAAAAGATCGGATAGTTTGGTCTCAAGCTGGAATTTTCCGCCGGCAATGATCTGATCTGCCAGGGTGATCACGGTACTGTAGTCCACTGCTTGTCCATGCATCAGCAATATCCGCATTTTCAACGCCATGGCAGCCCATTTAGTAACATATACATTGTTGGTGAGATCAGGACCATTGGTAATGGCATAATCCAGGTCTTCCAAAATGGAAGCGTATGATTCAGCTACGGTACTTCTTGCTTTGGGAACATTACCGAGCGTTACCAGTTGAGTGCGCAGCATGGCGCCGAGCTTGCTGTTCAGGTCCCACCACTGTCCATAATAGGCCAGCAGTTTGTAATGCCCGTACGCCCTGAGGAAACGCGCTTCTGACAGGATATTCTTTTTCCCATCGCCGGTGAACTTGCCATCTGAGAGGGCCTCTACACTACCGATCACGCCGTTGGCGGCATTGATGATGGCATAAGGGTTAGACCAGAAATAATCGCTTGCATTGCTGTATTCATTTCTTTCTTCATTCATTTCTCCATAACCGTATCCGAGGAAACCGGAGAAGAATCCAGGATAGGTTTCATTAGGGCCCCAATCCGTTACATTATTGCCTGACTGAACATTCGCAAATCGATAGTACACTCCGTTAAGCGCCACGATGGCCGTTCTTTGATCGAGAATGGTATTGCCGTCCACTTTTGCATTTTCGGGCAGCTTTCCCAGTTCCTTGCTGCAGGAAGCTCCCAGGGTGATCAATACCGGTAGAATATATTTGAACTGTTTCATTCCTTCAATGATTTAGAGATTATTAAAATCCAATCCTTACCCCTGCACTGTATTGGCGCACGGTGGGGAAAGTTCCTGAATCGGTTGCGCCATTGATAAGGCTGTAAGGATTGCCACTCACTTCAGGATCGGGGCCGGGATAGCTGGTGATCGTAAGCAGGTTGGTGGCGGAAGCGTATACCGATACATCCCTCATCCTCCATTTCTGCATCAGGTTCATGGGCAGCCTGTAGGAAAGTGTAATGGATTTCAGTTTGATATAAGAGCCATCATATACATCGTTGCTGGCCGTGTAGGCAGTGGAGTTCTGACCCAGCAATAGCCGGGGCCTGTCTGCATTGGGGTTGTCCGGCGTCCACCTGCCCAGGATGGCCGTGCTCTTGTTGGTTTGTCCACTTACGAACTTGTTCTGGATATCCTGCAGGTAAAGGATCTGACCTCCATAGGAATAGGTAAAGAGAACGATGAGATTGAAATTCTTATAGTTTAGCGTATTGGTGAAACCTCCATAAAATTTCGGTTGTGCATGCCCGATCACATCCTGTTTATCGAATCCGGTGCTGTCCAATTCATACATAGGATCTCCGATACCCGCAAACCGGCTGAAATACATCCAGTAAGGATTAGCCGCTTTATACTCATCGATCTGTTTTTGCGTTTTGTACAACCCTTTGTAGATCTTCCCGTAGAAAAGGCCGATAGGTTCCCCCTTCCTCACGATGCTGTTACCGAGATAGTATTGCGCCAAAGCGGGGTCACCATTCGGGTCGGTGAAATCAGTGGTAATGTCCAGCACCTTGGAACGGTTGCCGGAAATATTGAATGCTGCATTCCACTGGAAGTCCCTGTTGCGGATCACATCGGCCCGCAGATCGATCTCCAGTCCTTTGTTCACGATGGTAGCAAAATTCGAGATCACGCTGGCATAGGAAGTACTGGGAGGCAGAATGGTGCTCATCAACAGGCCATCGGTCTTTTTCTCGTAATAACCGATTGAACCACGAAAACGGGAATTCAGGAAACTGAAGTCGATACCCAGGTCCTTTTGCAGGGTGGACTCCCATTTGATATTCTCGTTACCGAGCTGTGTGGGCACCATCGCGTTCAACCTGTTGTATGAACCGGGCGTATAGAGGGTATAGAAAAGATTATCACCGATATTCTGTGTACCTGTCATACCCGCGCTGGCCCTGATCTTCAGCTCATCCAACCATTTCACATTTTTCAGGAAATTCTCCTCAGACAATCTCCAGGCCACACCACCGGAAGGGAAATAACCCACCCGGTTATTCTTCGGGAATTTGGAAGAAGCATCTGAACGGCCGGTGAAGGTGAAGAGATATTTTTCCATCAGTGAATAGTTGGCGCGCATGAAAAAGCTCAGCAGGGAGCTTTGACCTGATGTACCGGTAGGAGGTAATGCGATGGCCGCTGATGAAAGATTGTTCAGGAATTTATCATCGGGGAATCCCTGGGCGCTGGCAGAGAAAGAATTGGCGCGATCCTTTTGCCAGGTAGTACCTGCTACTACATTGAGGCGGTGACGATCGTTGAATTGTTTGTCCCAGGTAAGCGTGTTCTCATAGAACAGGCTAGTTTGTTCGGTCTGCGACTGGGAACCTGTGCCTCCGTTGGAGCTACCGATACCGCTGGGAGAAGCGATCACGGCATTGCTGGGCACATAGTTCAGTTGATGGTAATTGGTATAGTTTACAGAAACCACAGAGCGGAACTTCAGGTCTTTGATGATCTCCAGTTCTGCGGCCAATGATCCCAGCAAAGTAGAGGTCTTGCCTTCATTGATACCTTGCAGGAGGGCAAGCGGATTCTGGAAACCTTCGTAATCATAACCACCGATCTTGGATCCGGTGAACTGGTATACGGTACCGTCAGTATTGTAAGCAGGCAGTGTTGGCGGTGCATACAGGGCCTGTGCATAGATACCGTTGGTGATATTGTTCTTTGTAAAACCATAATCCAGGTTGGCGATGATCCGCAGGTTACGTGTGATCTCGTTATCCAGGTTGATCTTACCGGAGATACGTTGAAAATCCGTTCCCTTCACGGCGCCATCCTGTTTCTGGTAGGCCAGTGAGGTGTAATAGCGGGAGCCGGAACCGCCGCCACGAACAGAGATATCGGCATTCTGTGTAATGCCGGTGCGAAGCACCAGGCCCAGCCAATCTGTGTTGGCCGTACCCAGGTAATCAGGAACGGTGAGGATGCCTGTAGCGCGGGCATTAGGCGTGAGGCCGGCTGCGGCACGGGCATCGTTAAGATTTTTGGCCGCTTCCTTCGTGATCATGGTGTACTGCTCCGCATTCAGCAATTTCTGCTTGATGGCAGTAGTGAAGCCGGTGTAATAATTGGCTTCGAGAATGGGCTTCTGGTTCTGTTTCCCTTTTTTGGTAGTGATGATCACCACGCCATTGGCAGCACGGGAGCCATAGATAGCAGTAGCGGAAGCGTCTTTAAGGATATCAATACTTTCAATGTCGTTGATATTTAAACCGGCCAGGCTATTGAGCCCTCTTGCGAAAGCGCCTGATACCGAAGAGTTGGGGTCATCAGAACCAAAGCGCTCGATGGGGTTCACAGCCTCCGCCTGGTTCTGCAGGTAACGGTTCTGTATCTGCACCTGCACACCATCGATGATATAGAGGGGATCATTGCTACCCATCAGTGAGGTACCGCCACGGATGCGGATCTTGGCAACACCACCGGGTGATCCATCGGCCTGTACAACCTGTACGCCTGCTGCTTTTCCGGTGAGCGCCTGGTCGATGCTCACGAAGGGCGCATCACGCACTTCCTTCACGTCAACGGAAGAAACGGATCCTGTGAGGTCTTTCCTTTTGGTAGTACCATAACCTACCACGATATAATCTTCGAGGGAGGATATCCTTTGTTTGAGGGTAATATCCAGTGTATTCTTTCCTTTTACAGAAAGGGTTTGTGTTTCGTGGGAAACACTGGTGAAGATGAGGGCGCCGTCCTCGGGCACATCGATACTGAAACGGCCATCTTTATCGGTTGTGGTTGCCCGTTGTGATCCTTTCACGGTAACGCTTACGCCCATGATGGGTGTGCCATTCACATCAACTACCCTTCCCGTCACCACTTTTTTGAGGATCAGCACCAGTTCCGGAGGCGTAACATAAGCCGGGGCTTCGTCTTTCTTGATGAACACGGTATTGCCTCGGATGGTGAATTTGAGGGAGAGCCCTTTCAGCACTGTATTGAGCGCCTCGTTCAGCGGAACATTCCTGAGGTCTACCGATACTGACTTGACGGAGCTCATGTCTTCCTTCCTGAAAAAGAAAAGATAACCTGTCTGCTTCTCAAAAGCGGAAAGTACCACGGGGATACTCACCTGTTTGGCTGAGTAAGAAACAGTTTGGGCCGAGGTATGGGCATTTACCTGGAATACGGCCACGATCAGGAGAATGATTGTCAGTTTCATCGCATTCACAGTTGTTCCATCGATGGAACGACGGGTAGTTCTGTGCACAGGTCCTTCATCCACCGAGGCAGTTTTGGTAAAGCAGGCGGAAATATTCCGCTGCTTAACAGCATTTAATTGCATACTTTTGCAATGTTTTGGTTAAGTAATTAAGCAGTTCCACTATTTGATCACTGACCTCAACGAATACCGGGTAAAGGGTCCAATCTTGCACCCGGTTTTTTCATTTTGATCAGGGTAACACTACTATCTTATTCCCGCCTTCGATCCTGAACTTCACATCATAATCCTTCAATTCTGCCAGTACATCGGCCAGCGGTAATGATCTTCCCATTTTGCCGGTGAATGGTTTCATCTCCGGTAATTCCCCTGCATATTCCACATCCACATTGTACCATCTGCAAAGCTGCCTCATCACGGTTTTAAGGTCAGCATCATTGAAACTGAATGCACCTTCTTTCCAGGCCACCACTTCATCCAGGTCAACATGTTTGATCCTGAGGCCTTTTCCGCTCCCTGCTTCTGATTGCGCCTGTTGCCCCGGCTTCAGCACCACGGTATTCCCATTCAATTCAGGGTTCACCTTTGCCACCACTTTCACACTTCCTTCCAGCAGGGTGGTATTGATGGAAGGCTCATCGGCATAGGCATTCACATTGAAGGTAGTGCCCAGTACTTCCACTTCAGGACCGTTAGTGATGCTCACCCTGAAGGGTTTGTCCTTCATCTGCGCCACTTCAAAAAAGGCTTCGCCACTCACTTCCACTTTTCTATCATCACCGGTAAATGCCGTAGGGAATCGCAGGGATGATTCTGCATTCAACCAAACCCTTGTGCCATCAGGCAGGGTGAGGTTGAACTGTCTGCCTCTGGGAGTGGTCATGGTATTGTACACCATTGCCTGACTTGCTGTTTCAGAATAGTAAGTGATCTTACCATTCTCCAGTACAACATGGCTTCCGTTCTGACGGGCCACCAGTCCATTCCCCATCGTATCCAATACAACGGTGGATCCATCGGCCAGGGTGAGGATGGCGCCATCTTTTCCGGGTGGCACTTCTTTCTGAGCCACCGTCTCTCCTGCCTGTTTCAGTTTTGTAGTATCGGTGCCGGATAACCAGTAGGTCAATCCAACTGCCATTACTACCACTGCTGCTGCAGCATACCGGAACCAGGCCCGTTTGTACACCGGCACTATTACCGGTATCTTCTGTTGTTTGTCTGCATTCAGGATGGTGCCCAGCACCTGTTGCCATTTTGCCGGATCATAGGCGGGATCGGCCTCCCGGCTTTCCAGCCATTGCTGTATCCCCTGCTGCATTTCGGGTGCGGAGGATTCAGTCAACTCATGTAGTTCAGCCAGTTCAGCATGGCTGATACTGCCTGAAATGAATCTTTCTAACAGGTACGCTGCTCTCTGTTGCATATGGGTATTTTGAGGGTTGGCCAAAGCCGCCCTGTTACATTGTAACCGTTGAAAGGAAAAGGTACTATCCGGTTTACGAAGAAATTTTCATGATGGCTTCCAGCAAACAGACCGGTATCCAGAAACCTTTATCGCGCATATGCTTGCGGATAAATTCAAGCGATTGGGCGATAGTGTTCTTGACAGTGGAAACGGAAATGTTCAGTTGACTGGCAATCTCGGATTGCTTGAGACCCTGATCACGATAGAGCTGCCAGATAAGGCGGCGCTGACCGGAGAGATGGTCCACTGCATCGTGAATGGCAACCCTGATCTCTTTGAGCTCAGTAAGGACAGGTAATTCGTCATGGCTATCAGCAGCATTACCGGCCAGAGCGCGTAAATGTTTTTCCTGGCGGATCTGCTGACGGAGATGATTGAAGCAAATATTAGACGCGATGGAGAAGATCCAGGCGCGGGGATATTCGATATCCGGCAACTGGTCGCGGTTCAACCATACGCGGAGGAAGGTTTCCTGGATGATCTCTTCCGAAACGGATGTGGATCTCATCAGGTGAGCAATATGCAGGTGAAGACGTGAAGTGTAAAAATGGAATAGCTCGGCAAATGCGTTCTCATCGCCATCGGCGATCCTCAATAGCAGATCTTTCTCATTTTTTAGCTCAGCAGCCACAGGCACAATTGTTTAGGTTTCTTTTTTCAGAGGTAGTTAAGGTTGCCACTGGCCAATGCCCGGGAGTGGTGGGATAGGTTGAATGGTTAGGGCTAAAGTACAAAAAAAATAGTCACTGCCTGAAAAAAGGGTTGAAATAGAAAAGGCCGTCCCTGATGGAACGGCCCTGATCATTATTGAGCATCAACTTTACAGTTGTTCGCCCTTTTCCATTTTTTCCAGGATACCCTGGTAATATTTGTTCGGTGTTCTCTTCTCATTGGCCTCACCCATTTCCAACACTTTCTTCTGCATGGCGATGGCATCATCTTTGGCACCTGATCTGTACAGCAAGGTTGCATACACAAAGGCAGTGCCTTCGGATGGCTCTTCTTTCCAGGCTTGCTCCGCCCAGCCAAGCGCAGTCTTCAATTGCTCTTTGTTCTCACTGCGGCCCAGGCTCCGGGCATAGGAACTTAAGTCTTGCGGAGGAATGATCTTATTGTTCTTCTTTACGAAAGGCACCACGGCCTTTGCAAAGTCTTCTTTTTTACCACCATACTGCAGGGAGGTGATAGTCAGTTTTTGGATCAGCAGTCCCGCCATTTTAGGGAATTGCTGGCGGATCTTTTGCTCCACCTCTCCCCTTCCATTCTCGGATTTACT
Source organism: Chitinophagaceae bacterium (assembly GCA_017744805.1). Taxonomy (GTDB): domain Bacteria; phylum Bacteroidota; class Bacteroidia; order Chitinophagales; family Chitinophagaceae; genus Pseudobacter. The sequence goes on from JAGIAP010000065.1 coordinate 8,863, forward strand.
CATCAACCATTCATTGGCGCCTGCTTCCTGGAACGCCACCATGGCTATTTTCCGCTGAGCGAACCCTTTGCCCATGATCGCATTTACCTTGTCTGGCTGTTCCGTGAAATATTTGAAACCGGCATCTGAAGAATGACTGGTGAACTGATCCAGGAATTCAAGGTTCTCTTTGGTGAACACATTCTTCATTTGTTTCAGGTAGGCTTGTGCCAGCCTGGCCGTGTTCACACCATCGTATCTTTTCTTTGCTTCCAGCGCCATATCCCTCAGTTTTTCAGGACTGCCGTTCTCAGCTTCTTTCACCGATGCTTCCATTTTGGTGAAATATTGCGTGGATGGATCAAGCGCTTCTCCTGATACTTTGATAAATTCCTCCGCTTCTTTGGTGGAACCAACAAAGAGATGCACCAGTTTTCCTTCCGGACTGAAATACAGGAAGGTGGGATAGGCCAGCACATTGTATTCCTTTGCCAGGAAGGCCGCATCTGCATACCAATCCTTCACTTCCTCTTTGTCTTTATCGGTCTTATCCATCTGTGCTTTCACACTCACGAAATGCTGGTTGAAATACTCCCCTACTTTCTGCTGTGGGAATATCTGCTGGCTCATCATTTTGCAGGGACCACACCAGGTGGTGAAGCAATCCACGAAAATGTATTTGTTCTCTTTTTTCGCTTTCTCTTTGATGGCGCTCCAACTGAGGCCATGTTCAAAATGAATGCCCTGGTCCTGCGCCATGGCGGACAGGTTCAGCCATGAGAACAGCATCAACAGGCTGCCGGCAATGAATTGGTTTGTTTTGTTTTTCATGATTCCATTATTTGGTTCAGAACTATATCATCGTTCGTTGGGCACTATTCCCGGACCGATCTCCAGCACCCTGGGAGGGATGGGGAACACATAGAGCTTGCTATCGGGAGGAAGTGTATAGGTAGTGTTCTTGTAAAGATGGGTGACCGTTTTGGCCAGCGCCGGCTCTTTCGACAATCTTTTCAGATCAAAGAAACGCGCCGTGGTGCAGAACAGCTCCCTTCTTCTTTCATCCAATACCATATTCAATGCCTGGGTAGCATCGGAAGCCGCTACTGCCTGATATTCCAGGGGCTTGAACCTTTTCTGCCGGATCTGATTCATCAGGGTTACAGCGCCATCCTTATCGTTCTTCCTGGCCAGGCATTCGGCTTTCACCAGCATGATCTCAGGTACTGTAGGGCCGGTATTCCTGGTACGGAAATCGATGAACTCTCCGTAGTAGGTAACGCCGTTGTAGTTCAATGTCGTTTTTCCATCGGCCGTGAACAGCACACGGCGGAGATCCTGTGTACCCAGGAGGTTCAGAAGATCCTGGCTCAGGAACATCGTAGCATATGCGTTGCCCGCCTGACGCAGGTAGATCACTTCCGGATGACTGATATACAAAGGCAGTGATCGCGGGTTGGCGGCGATAGTATTAAGATCGAATAAAGCATTCCTGTATTTGAGGGTGCTGTCGGCCATTTTCTCTGCATTATCATAATCCCGCATCATCAGCCTGGTGCGGCAAAGCATGGCGAATGCGGAGGCTTTTGACGGGATGTAGTTGTTGGCAGCAGTTGCAGGCAAGAGAGAGGCTGCCTGCTCCAGGTCTTTAATGATCTGCGCATATACATCCGCGACAGGCTTCCTCACCAGGTTGGCCTGCAGATCTGCCTGCAGCACCAGGGGCACTCCAGGATCAGCAGCGGCCGTGGCGGCATCATAGGCCTTTGCCCAGATATTCACCAGGGCCCAGTAGTTATGGGCGCGGAGCGTGAGGGCTTCGCCCAGAAGATAGTTCTTCTCCTGTTGGCTGCCCCCTGTAGAGCTCATCACTTCATTGATCACTACATTGGCAACATAGATCTCAGAATACATATTGTTCCATTCGGAAACATCTGAATTATCCTGGTAGATCTTATCCTGGAACGAGAAGATGGCTGCGGTAGTGAACCCGAGAATATCCTCCAATCCGGGATCGGAACTATAATCGATATTATCGGTCATCACCTCCTGTGTTCCGTAACCGGGCAGGAGTTTATTGGTATTATTGAGTAGCAGGCGGTAATCCCTTGTTTCCTGCGGAATGATCTTCCCCTTGGGGACGATGTCTACATATTTCTTACAGGAAGCAAATGCTGCCAGGATGGAGATCGTGAATATGACAGGTATTCTCATCATTGGGGATTTAGAAGTTAATACGAATAGCGCCGATCAGTGAAGCGGCCGGCGGCAGGTTGTACTGCGTTTCGTAAGGAATGAAATCAGGATCGATGCCATCGTTGCCAGCCGTCCAGATCCAGAGGTTGCGGCCCTGGAGGCTCAACTGTACACCTTTCATGAAGGTCCTGCCCAGCATCTTCTGGGGAAGATTATACATGAGCATCAGTTCACGCAACCTGAGATGATCTGCTTTTCTGATAAGGAGATCCGATTGCTCATACCAGGAATAGTTGGAAGCCTGGTTCAGGGAAGGCAGTCCCGGCACATTGGTGAAGGCCTCATCTCCTGGTTTGCGCCAGCGGCTGGCCACATCCTTGTTCATCCTTTTCTGCGTGATATAGCTGCTGTAGTTGCCTCCTGATGGATAGCGGTATATATGCCCGAGCTTGTAGGTGAACAATGCAGACAGCTCAAATCCTTTCCAGGTGAAGGTATTGTTCCAGCCACCGAAATAAGGAGGAACGGTGCGGCCGCTGTATACCAGCGCATCTTTGGAAGTGATGCTTTTTGTTACATCGATCGGTTTTCCATTCTCATCGAGCACCTGTGGTTGTCCTTTTGCGTCCAGCGATACCCAGCGGTAGCTGTACAGCCTGTCAAGCGGGTCGCCAACGATCGGGTTGGTTTGCGAAAGATAGTAAGAGGAAGTATTGAGCTGCAGATCCGTCTTCACTACTTCATTGGTATTCCACGCAAAGGTGATGCGCGATTCCCATCCGAAATCTTTCCTATCGATGATCTTTCCATTGAGGGTAAGCTCGAATCCTTTTCCTTTCAGATCAGCAGTATTCACCGTCACGCGGGTAAAGCCCAGTGTGGGATTCACGGCAGCAGGCCCCAGCAGGTCCGTATTCTTTTTGTGGTAATAGTCTATGGAGCCGCTGATCCTGTTGTTGAGAGCGGCAAAGTCCAGGCCCATATTGAGGGTGGTTGTTTTTTCCCATCTCAGGTACGGGTTGGATGGATTGGAGATATTGGCATAGCTCTGACCCAGGTTGAAATCGTTGGCGGTGATGGTGGCAATGAGGAAAGGACTGGTGGTCTTGTCCACATTTCCATTAACGCCATAGGTCATACGAAGATTGAGCAGATCGATCCATGACTGGTGGAACCAGGTCTCACGATTGATCTTCCAGGCTCCGCCTATTGACCAGAGCGGTGTTGCGCGATACTTGCTGTCTGCGCCAAAGAGGTTGGAATCGTCCATGCGCGCACTTCCCGTAATGGTATAGCGGTTCCTGAAAGTGTATGCGATATTGGAATAGTAGGAAAGATAGCGGTCCTTATCCTCCGTATTGAAGGAAGGATCGGAGAGCAAGACCTGGGAATTGGTGACTGCAGCAGTATACCTTGTTCCATAAGCCACTGGAACAGAAGTAAGGTCCCTGTCGTTATATCCATAGCGGGTATTGCCGGAAGTGGTGATCAGGTATTCCCTCATCTCTGCACCGGCAACGGCATCGATATGATGATCGGCGCCGAAGTCCCTGGAATAATTGATCAGACCACGGAGATTGTAATGATTGACCTCTGAAGCTGTCTCTTCCAGGATACCACCTTTGGGGATCCCATACACGAGGGCTCCTGAAGAGTTGATGCTGGTGGCTGAATTAATCCTGTTACGCGCGTTGTAGGTATTGGGATTGGAATAGTTGCGTGTTTTGACGTAATCTTTTTCCAGCATGTATTTCACGCCAACAGTAAGCCCCTTGATCACTTTGTAATCGAGCCCGAAGTTGAGTCGATAGGTATTGTCGCGATTGGTGATATCACGGTTCTCCAGTTCATCGAGGTAATTGAAGGTCCAGGGCAGGTAGCCTTTGGCTACCAGGTCATCGATCCTGGTGCGATAATAGTTCCTGTATTGCGGGACCCGGTTGCCTTTATCGTCCAGGATCTGATCGTAAGGCATGAAGGTATTGGGGCCTGGCGCCAGCGCCGTGATACCGAAACCATTCCTCGTTTCTTTCACCATGGCTACATTGAAGTTGCTGGAGAAGGTGAAATTCTTCAAGAAGTTGAGCGTATGGGTGGCATCCACGGTGATCCGTTGCGCCTTGTCGCCCACCGCATTTGGTTTCTCATTGGTATAAGATGCAGAGAGATAGGTTTTGGAGAAACGCTCCCCGCCGGAAAGCGAAATACTATGCACCTGGTTGAAAGGTTGCTGCAGGAGGTATTTCTTGTACTGATCCCTGAAGTCCCTGCCACGTAAAGCATTCAGGGCAGCTTCTTTTTCTTCGGCGGTGATCATGCCATGCTTGAACCTGAACAAGATATCCGAAGCCAGGGTGGCGGTGGGTGGATTGGTTTGAGCGAACGGATCGGCCAGCACGTTCTTGCTGATCATTTCTTCTTCGAGATCGATCTCTTCAGCGGCATTCAGGATCGGCTGGTAATCCAATCTTGGCTTGCCCGTCCAGTTAAGGGTGCTGGAATAATTGATATTCCATCCTTTATTGTAGCTCCCTTTCCTGGTTTCGATCACGATCACGCCATTGGCGGAGCGTGCGCCCCAGATACTGGCAGCAGCGGCATCTTTGAGTACGGTAATATTTTCTATATCATCGGGATTGATAAAACGGAGATCGAGCTCTGTAGGGAAACCATCCACTACCACCAGTGGGTTCTGATTGGCATTGATGGTATTACGTCCGCGCACGCGGATGCTGCTCCGGCTATTGGAGTTGATCAGGCCGGCATCGGTCTGCGTGATATTGACCAACACACCGCTGATAGTACCTTCAATACGGTCAACGATATTGGGCGTAGCTTTCTTTCTCACCTCAGCTCCGCTCAATTGTCCGAAAGCGCCGGTAGACCGCTCTTTCGGCAGTATCTGGTAACCGGTGCTCACTACGGAAACTTCCTGCATGGCTTCTGCGGAAGGCGCCAGGCAGAGCTGCAGGCCATTGCTGATATTGGTCTCCTTCACATCGCCCTTTCTTCCACCCTGCTGAAAGGATTGCACCAGTGCAGTGGTGGCAGAAACGATCTTGCACTCTTTGGCTTCGTACCCAACAAAGCTGATGCGCAACACATCGTTCACATTTACATTGATCACAAAGCGGCCACTACCATCCGTTACAGCGGACCGGTTACTTCCCTTCACCAGGATGGTGGCCCCGGAGAGGGCAGCGCCATTGCAATCTGCCACAACGCCGGTTACCGGGAACAGGAAAAGTGGACTGATCACCGGAACCGGAACAGAAGCGGGCTCTGCTGTCAGGAGAATGGATTTGTTGAAAAAGGTGAACTCGATGCCCTGATGCGCGAACATGGCTTTCAGGAACTGATCGAGCGGCATATTGTTGGCCGTTACGGAAACAGGTTTGGTCTGCTTCATCAAACTTTCATCGTACAGGAAAATATAGCCGGTCTGTTTCTTCACGATCTCCAGCAATTTTTCCAAAGGCGCGTTCTCGGCCTTGTAATTGATCTTTTGCGAAACGCCTTTTGCACTTACGGTCAGGAAGGCGGCAGTCAGAAGGATCATTGTCAGTTTCATTACCAACAAAATTTTGGTTATGGGCCGCGTGCCCCCTCGGGCAGTACGGTTCCCCATAGCAGTTTTTTGCATACTTTTACAGCGTTTGGGTGATAGAATCAATCAGTCGTGTCAGACTATGGTTATTTGAATACCCGAATATTCCCGGAAGTGTTACCAGCACTTCCGGTCTTATTTTGGATACCCTTTGATTGCTTGTTATTTGTTCCCTACTTTCAGGATCCTTCCTTCAAGTTTGTAAGGAATATTCAGTTTGGATAAGACTTTCAGGATCTCAGAAAGGCTATTGGCCCTGTCCAGTCCCCCTTTGAATTTCATGGAAGGTATTGTTCCGTCTATGATCACATCGATATCGTACCATCTTTCCAACTGACGGAGGAAGGCTGGAATATCTTCGTTATTGAAATTGAAAAATCCATTTTTCCAGGCAAGCTCCTGCTCTGTGTCTGCTTCCAGTACACGGATATCGCTTGCGTTGGCCTGGTAAACGGCCTGTTGTCCCGGCCTGAGCAATACCTGCTGCGCCTGCGCCCGTACACGTACACTGCCCTCCACCAATGTGGTCCTTACCAGGGACTCATTGGAATAGGCGTTCACATTGAACCGGGTGCCCAGCACTTCTACAGCAGCGTGTTCATCTATCTGTGCGTAGAAAGGTTGTTTGTGATCGGCATTCACTTCAAAATACACTTCCCCTGTGATCCGCACCTGGCGCACCGACCCGGTGAAGGCGGTAGGATAGGTAAGAGAGGATGCAGCATTCAGCCAGGCATGGGACCCATCGGGCAACTGCACATGGAACTGCCTGCCCCTGGGCGTTGAAATGGTGTTGTAGGTTACTTCAGAAGCAGCTCCCGGCTGGTAGGCCAGGCTTCCATTCTCCAGTTTGAGCGTGGTACCTTTTTCTTTCATCTGCCACCCGTTGCCGAGGCTATCCAGCAGGATCTTTTTGCCATCGGCCAGCGTGAGCATTGCACCTTCCCTGCCGGGTTTGATATCGGTTACCGCCATCTGTCCTTTCTCCTCTTTTATCGTATCTTCTTTTTGCACTAACCATACCGATACCACTCCGGCCAGCAATAATAGGGCAGCCGCATATTTCATCCATGGGCGGAACAGGCGGCGGACGGGTGCTCCATGCATCGGGGCCTGCCCTTCCATCTTCTCCGCAAAGGTTTGCCAATCAGTTGCTTTCTCTTTTTCCATCATTGCCCATTGTTGCAATTGATGTTGCAGCCAGTCTTCCTGTTGCAGCTTCTCCAGCACCTCCTGGTTCCGGGGATCGGCTTTCAGCCAGGCGTTCAGGTTGCCCTGTTCCTCTCCGGTGAGCGTTTCCCCTGCACAATGCCTGTACAGTAAAGCAGCGATCTGTTGATGATGGGTATGCATACTGATCAGTAAAGCGACTGAACGAACGGATCATTACAATCTTGTCCTGAAAATTTCAGAAAAAATAATGGAAAAGATGACCGGTGCTTCCAGATGCCGCTTCAGCAGGGCATTCCGGAGCTTTTCTACGGCCCTGGATCTTTGTACCCGGATATTATTGGGAGTGGTATTCAGTTTTTCCGCGATGGTAGCGGTGGGCAATTCTTCCAGGTATGAGAGCCGGAGGATCTCCGCCAGCGCGGGCGGCAGCCTGTCGATCTCGGCATAGATCAGGGAAAGTACTTCCGTGAGGATGATCCCCGCATCTGCGGGCTGGCCTACCAATGGGACCAGGGACGCGATCTGGTCCTGTTTATTGTTCTTTACTTTCTGGTGCTTGAGGTAGTCGAGGCAATCCCGGCGAATGATGGTGAAAAGCCAGGCAGCCAGGTTCTCTGCCTGCTGACCGGCCAGTTGAGTACGGTTATTCCAGAGCTGCAACAGGGCATCCTGCGCCAGGTCCCTGGCATCTTCCTCATTCTCTATGATGCTCAGGGCATAGAATCGCAGCCTTGAATAATACAGGTCAAAGATACAGCGCATAGCTTCACCGTCCCCGCGGGCAATACGCATCAGCAGCTCAGTTTCATTCTGTGTTCCTTGGGCAGACAAACGCTCTCACATTAATTTGCGGCAAACTAGAATAAAATTCGCAAAGCGGATGAAAACATTTGAAGGAAAGCTTGCTTAAATAAGAAGGCACCCGGGTAAAACCGGATGCCCTGCAGTTACTGCCAAGTGGTAAGAACAGTCTTAGAAATATTTTTCGAGGAATTTCTTCGTTTCTTCCGGCCTGTATTTCATCCGCACCTGCCAGATCAATTCTTCCACATTCACCACTTTTACATTTTGGCTCAGTCTCCTGGCGCACCAGGTGGCAGGTGTAACACCCCGTTCATCACCGCCATTGTTCTCTGCCAGCGGATCGGTGGAAGTGCCGATATCCCTGAACTCAGACCAGGCATGCACCATGGTGAGGGTATGCGTTTTTTCATTCCCTGCCGCCAGCGCATTGATCTTTGAAGCGATATATGCGGGTGTGCCTTCATTGGGCAGGTTCTGGGCACCATGGTTCCAGATGCTGTAGCGCGCAGTGATCACAGGAATATCCACTCCCAGTGCATTCTTGAACCACATGATCTCTCCGTTCCCACCCGCATAGGGCGTATACTGGATGGCTACGATACCGGCCAACTGATCATTTTTACTGATGTAAGCCTGATAAGCTTCTTTTGATTTTGCGGACACCACATCTCCGCAGATCAGTCCCAGCACCTTTGTGCGATGCTGCCGCATATGCGAACCGATCTTCGTAGCTATCTGATCCAATAACTGGGTTCGGTTCTTCAACTCTCCGAAATTATCGGGATAATAGTAACCACCACCCCCATATTCAATCAGTGAAGCACTGGAGTGTTGCATGCCGATCAGCCTTTCCAGTTGAAAAGGTGACAACATGCCGAGGTTGGCTACGGGTAAACCGTAAGACATATTGATCCCCGCTCCCGCAGGATTTCCATAGAAGGAGCTATTGTTGAAATCGTTCATCATCCACATCACATTATCGCCATCAGTGAGCAGGAAACTGGCGTAATGCTTTGTATCGTCATATTTGATGAATTGCGGATTGGTCACTTTGGCAAGTCCAGCCTGTTTGTTCTCGTACCCCGCACTCATGATGGTGGCATTCCAGGCCCAGTCGAACGGCACCATCAGGTTGCCACTCTTCGATACCATGTCAACGAAGGTCTTCTCTTCCACTCCCTGCTCCCATCCTATCACAGGGCTCAGCGGCTTCAGCCATCCCAGCACATCTTTGATCAGGGCTTCATTATTACCGGCTGCGGGCTGATCATATTTCTTATTGTAGTTCACCATCATCAGTTTGTTGGCGATGGCATATCCACGCTGGTTGCCTGTCATCACAGGCATCATCACCAGCGCATTGTTATTGCATTTATCCTTGAATTCCGCCCATGTATCTGCGAGGGTTTTGTTGGTGGCATCGTATTTCATGGTGTAGCCGAGCGCTTTGATGCGGGCTTCATATTTCACATCTGCGATGATGGAATGATATACGTGCGCAGCTACAGTTGCAGCATTCACACTTTCTTCCTTGTTCACGTCGCAGAGGATATATCCTTCGATCACGGAAGTTACATTTCCATGGTATTGGATCAGCTCCCAGGTGCTTTGATTACCATTATGGCTCATGCCTGTTCTCTTCACCACTTCGGAATAGTTGGAATTGGGATCCTGTGTCCAAACCATGGTCTCACTCCTACCCTCATTCACCGCCAGGGCAGTAACGCCGATGATACTTTCGGCGAGGATATGATTCCTGAGACTATTATTATCGTCATTGTTCTCATTGCTCCTGCTATCCACTACCAGCCAATAGTTCTTTCCCGGCCTGAGTTTGGGCATCCAATACTGGCCTTCATCGGCAAAAGCGTCGAATTGTTCATTATACAATTTCTTTTCTTCACTGGCAGGGCGATTGCCGGAAGGACGGTCGTATTTATAGCAGCAGGTGAACATGAAGGAAGCCACCGCCAGCAGGAATATATTTTTGATCAGCATAGAATTTTGTTTGATGATGAGCAATACACTTATTTGGTATACCCCGTATTCTGATTCAATCCTTTGAGTTTGTTGATCTCATCCTGCGGGAACGGACGGACCAGGTGGTTCTCATTCAGGTTATGTGCAGCAATAGCCTGCGGGTTCCAGGCGAGCACACGTTGAATAAGCTTGCCTGTTCTTTTCAGGTCGAACCATCTGTCATACTCCCCCATCAGCTCACGCCCACGCTCATCCAGGATAATATCGAGATTGACAGCACTCAGGGTCATCAATGGTTTGGCGGCATCGTCCACAGCAGCGCGACGGCGGATATCGTTCACACGCTGCAATGC
>JAGIAP010000066.1 GCA_017744805.1 Chitinophagaceae bacterium
ATAGTTTCATAAATTGTGCCAAAGCCATTAAATGTGGAAAAAGCTGAGGCAAATTCAAAAGAACTTCGTCGTTTTAATCTTGTTTTAACGTCACTTATCTTGAGTATTCCCTGTTGCACGATATTGCTATTCTCAGCAAGGGATCGTTCAACAAAAAAAGTCAAAACCTGTTCGGTTACACGACGATTTTTCTTTACAAAATGAAATGAGCTGTGCTACTAAAGTAATCAGATGAGTCCCGAATTAGTGTAACGGTCTTCGTTAGTGACGGTACCGTATCGATGCTACGAATTTTTGACTAATTCTCTAGGATCAGTGGAGCTTTTAACCAGTGTGAATCTCAATCTCAGGGATTGAATGCCTTTTCAGGCGATGTTCCAGAGTCTATATACGAAAGCCAATCGCTTTCGGTTTTTCAAATATCAGAAATATTTTCAAACTACAGCATTAAATTCTGTAATTTTTTTTTAATATATATCTCGATATAAACCGGTTACGTATAACCGAAGTTTTCACACTGAGTTTTTCCACTATTTCAACTCGCTGAAAATCCGTACAGTAGCGGGTTACGGCTTACCGTAAAAACACGGTAAGCATCGTATTTGACCTATGTTAATTTTTTTGCTACTCTTATTTTTTACCTGATTTGGCTGCTTGTCATACCCTTTGTAGCGGATAATACCTGCTGCAGGTCGTTGCCCATATCCCCGGAATTTTGTACCCTCAGACCATCCCCGATACCCTGATTTTTCAGTACCTTTGCACACTTTTAAACCACGGATTTTATCTGTCCCGGCCTGCCCACAGGGAAAAACAGTCCGGACATTAGCCTGAATCAATATATGTCAGCCAAATACCAGGAATTTTCGAAATTGAACCTGCCGGAAATAGAGCAGGAGATCCTCGCCAAATGGGACGCATCCCAGGCTTTTGAACAAAGTATGTCGCTCCGCGAAGGCGCCCCCCATTTCGTATTCTACGAAGGACCGCCCTCTGCCAACGGCATGCCCGGCATTCACCACGTGATCAGCCGTACCCTCAAAGACCTGGTTTGCCGCTACAAGACCATGCAGGGATTCCAGGTGAAAAGGAAGGCCGGTTGGGATACCCATGGCCTCCCCATCGAACTGGGCGTTGAAAAAGAACTGGGCATCACCAAAGAAGATATCGGTAAAAAGATCACCGTTGAAGAATACAACCAGAAATGCCGCGAAGCCGTTATGCGCTTCAAGGATAAATGGGACGACCTCACCCGTAAAATGGGTTACTGGGTAGATCTTTCCGATCCCTATATCACTTTCGACAATAGCTATATCGAAACCCTCTGGTGGATCCTTCAGCAATTGTTCAATAAAGGCCTGCTCTACGAAAGTGTAAGCATCCAGCCTTATTCCCCCGCTGCCGGTACCGGCCTCAGCTCCCACGAACTGAACATGCCAGGTACGTACAAGAATGTAAAGGATACTTCCGCCGTAGTGATGTTCAAAGCCATCGAGAACGACAGGTCCAAATTCCTCTTCGAAGCAGCAAGGGTTAACGGAGAAGAACAACCGGAGATCTTCTTTATGGCATGGACCACCACCCCATGGACCCTGCCTTCCAACCTGGGCCTCACCGTTGGTGCCAAAATCAATTATGTATTGGTGGAGACCCTCAACCCTTACACGCATATCCCCGTGAATGTGGTGCTGGCAAAGGATCTCATTGGAAAATATTTCAAACCCGAAGGAGAGAACCTCCCCATCGGATCTTATAAAGAAGGTGATAAGATACTACCCTGGACCATTATTGCTGAATTTACAGGTGCCGATATCGAAGAAGCACGTTATGAGCAACTGATGCCCTATGAGGCCAATAGCGCCGCCGCTGCCGGTGGTGATCCTTTCCGGGTATTGGTGGGCGACTTCGTCACTACTGAAGATGGTACCGGTATCGTACATACGGCGCCGGCATTTGGTGCAGACGACTTTAAAGTAGGTAAGAAGTATGGCATCGGCATCCTTACCATGGTTGACAAACAAGGTAAATTCGTAGACGGCCTGGGTGAATTCAGCGGTCGCTACGTAAAAGATTATAAGGACGAGAAAGGATATGTGGATGTGAACGTCGACATCTCCGTGAAACTGAAGAAAGAGAACCGTGCCTTCAAGATCGAAAAATACGAGCACAATTACCCTCACTGCTGGCGTACGGATAAACCTGTTCTCTACTATCCGCTGGAAGCCTGGTTCATCAAGACCACCGCCCTTCGTGATAAAATGGTGGAGTTGAACAAGACCATCAACTGGAAGCCGAAATCCACCGGCGAAGGCCGTTTCGGAAACTGGCTGGAGAATATGGTGGACTGGAACCTGAGCCGTAGCCGTTTCTGGGGTACCCCGCTCCCGATCTGGAAAACGGAAGGAGAGGATAATATCGAGTTCAAATGTATCGGTAATATCGAAGAGCTCAACAGCGAGATCAGGAAGGCCAATGAAGTGCTGGGTGGTGATGTGAACAAGAACTATCTCCATGAAGGTATCCTGGATCTGCACAAACCTTATGTGGACGAGATTGTACTGGTGAGCGCCAGCGGCCGCCCCATGAAGCGCGTGCCCGATCTGATAGACGTTTGGTTCGATTCAGGCGCCATGCCATATGCCCAGTGGGGACTGGATTACGATAAACTGAAAGCCGGAGACCCCCGTCCGTTCAAAGCACCTTTCAATGTGAGCTTCCCTGCAGATTATATTGCGGAAGGTGTTGACCAGACCAGGGGTTGGTTCTATACCCTGCATGCCATCGCCAGCCTGCTCTATGAAGAGGTTGCCTTCAAAACCTGTGTCAGCAACGGGCTGGTGCTGGATAAGGATGGTAACAAGATGAGTAAGCGCCTGGGGAATGTGGTGGATCCTTTCAAGACCATCAATGAATTTGGCGCCGATGCCACCCGCTGGTACCTGGTGACCAATGCCTCCCCCTGGGACAATATGAAGTTCGACCTGGAAGGCATCCGGGAAGTGCAACGTAAGTTTTTCGGTACCTTATTCAATACATACCAGTTCTTCGCCCTCTACGCAAATGTGGATGGATTCGCTTTCAAAGAGCAATACATTCCGCTGGCGGAACGCCCGGAGATCGATCGCTGGATCTTCAGTTCGCTGAATACCCTCGTAGCGAAAGTGAAGGCCAGCCTGGATGATTATGAGCCTACGCAGGCAGGACGTGCTATTGAAGAATTTGTGGGAGAGCAGCTCAGTAACTGGTATGTGCGCCTTTGCCGCCGTCGTTTCTGGAAAGGGGAATATGAGCACGACAAGATCTGCGCTTATCAGACACTGTATGAGTGCCTGGAAAAGATCAGCTTGCTGATGGCGCCTATTTCTCCGTTCTTCAGCGACAGGCTGTTCAATGCCCTGAATGAGGTGACCGGTCTCCGCCAGGAGAGATCCGTACACCATGTATTGTTCCCGGTTAGTGACAACGCTGCAGTAGATGCGTCCCTGGAAGAAAGGATGCAACTGGCTCAGGACATTTGCTCCCTGATCCTCAGTCTCAGGAAGAAAGTGAATATCAAAGTTAGACAGCCCTTGCAGAAAGTATTGATCCCCGTGTTGGATCCGGCCATGAAAGCACAGATCCTGAAGGTGGAAGACCTCATCAAGAGTGAGGTGAACGTGAAGGAACTGCAATACCTGACCGAAGACAGTGGGTTCATCAAGAAAAAGATCAAGCCGAATTATATCGCCCTCGGAAAAAAACTGGGGCCGAAAATGAAGGCAGTTGCGGCTGCGCTTGGTAGTTTTACCCAGGATGATATCAATCGTTTAGAAAAAGAAGGGTCAATTTCATTGTTAATTGATAACGAACCCTTAATATTACAGGCTAATGAAGTAGACATCACCAGTGAGGATATCCCAGGCTGGATGGTGGCTAACAAAGACTCTCTGACTGTAGCGCTCGATATCACCGTAACCCCTGAACTGATCAGCGAAGGCAATGCCCGCGAACTGGTTAACAGAATCCAAAAGATCCGGAAAGACAATGGGTATGAACTAACGGACAGGATCATGGTTCAGTTGACTGATCACCAGGAATTGAAAGGTTCAATCGCTCAATTTAATACCTATATTTGCGCGGAAATTTTGGCAGATAAACTGGAATTAGTCCCTGAATTGCCAGATGGCACTGAAATTGAGGTGAATGATATTCCATTAAAAGTGTTTGTCACTAAAAAAGCCTAACAGTATGGCAACCAAGAAGAAAGCAGCTAAGCCAGCAAAGAAGGCCGCCGCTCCGAAGAAAGCGGCACCGGCTAAAAAGCCTGCTGCCAAACCTGCTGCTGTCAAGAAAGCTAGTAAGCCTGCTCCCAAGAAAGCAGCAAAACCTGCACCGGCAGCCAAGTCTGCACCGGCTAAGAAAGTTGCGGCCCCCGCAGCTAAAAAGCCAGTTGCAAAACCAGCGCCTGCGCCGGCTAAAGCTGTTTCCAAACCAGAGGCAAAGAAAACGGTTGCCACTGCCCCCGTGAAGAAAGCACCAGCACCGGAAGTAAAGAAATCAGTTGAGCCCAAGCCCGAAGTCAAAGTAGCTGAAGTCAAGAAACAGGAGCCCGTTGCTCCCCCTCCAATTCCAAAGAAAACTGTACCCCCAACTCCCCCGAAACCGGTTAAAGTGGTGATCCCGGAACTGAAGACGAAAGCCGTTCGTAAGTATGAACCGGATTTCACCAAATCTGTATTAGATCAACCTGAAAACATACAAACGGGACCTACCATGAGATACAGCGACAGTGAATTACAAGAATTCAAAGACCTGATTCTGAAGAAGCTCGAACAGGCAAAGAAAGAATTGACTTACCTGCAGGGATTAATCACACGCAAGGATGAAATGGGTGGCGATGAAAATGAGAATCGCTATATGACCATGGAGGATGGAAGCGTGAGCATGGAGCGCGAACAACTGGCTCAAATGGCCAGCCGCCAGATCAATTATATCGATCACCTGGAAAAAGCTCTCATGCGCATCGAGAACAAAACCTACGGTATCTGCCGTGTCACAGGTAAGCTCATCGACAAAGCACGTCTTCGTGCAGTGCCACATGCTACACTCAGCATCGAGGCCAAACAGATGATGAACAAATAGTAATTAACCTCAAAATTTTGATAGATCCCGGTTGTGATAACAGCCGGGATTTTTTTATTGATCAAGTTGCGCCTGCCGATTGCCTCCCGGCGAGTGGCTGCTAATAAGTTCGCCTCCGGCGAACCAACCGGGTGTTGCACCTGATTGGTTGCCGGAGGCGACAAAATATACATCACCCGCCGGGAAGCGGGCTATTGTAAGCTCTCTACTGAAATTCAGCAGGAACAGGTTTGTTCAGCAGGTTAGTATACCAGAATCTCACTGCTTCATTCCTGTTATGTATCCGCTTGTTCATGCTATTGGCGCCGATGCTGTGACGCTCACCGGGATAGATCATCAACTCGAAATGCTTGCCCAGCTCCTCCAGTTTGTCTATGAACACCATGCTGTTCTGCATATGTACATTGTCGTCAGTAGTGCCATGTACAATGCGCAGACCTCCTTTGTATTTGTTGGCATAGGTCATCACAGAAGTGTTCTTGTAACCTTCAGCATTGTCTTGCGGCGTATCCATAAAGCGCTCTGTGTAATGTGTATCGTAGAACTGCCAGTCGGTTACTGAAGCGTTGGCAATCCCATAAGAGTATACGTCGGAACCATAAGTGAGCGCCATGCAGGTCATATAACCTCCAAAGCTGCCTCCGGTCATAGCCAGTTTGGAGGCATCGGCCCAGGGCTGACTTTGCAACCATTTTCCGGCCGCCATGAAATCTTCGATCTCATATTTCCCAAGCTGACGATAGATAAAATTGAGACCATTCTTTCCAAAATGGCCACTGGCGCGGTTGTCGATGGCAACCTGAACCAGTCCTTCCTGAGCCCACCATTGCGTGAGGCCGCCAATGGGTCTCCAGCGATCATATACGGTACCTGCATCAGGACCGCCATAGATGCTCACCAGGATCGGATATTTTTTAGCAGGGTCGAAATTGATCGGGTAAGTGATGGTAACAGGTAAGTCGAACTGACCATCTGCCGATTTCACACGAACCAGCTCCGTGCGGGGAATGGCATAACTATCGAACTCCGATCCTTTGGAATCAGCGATCATGCGGATCAGCTTTCCCTTACCATCTACCAGCGCCATGGAAGGGGCAGTAGCCAGGTTGGAATAAGTAGTGATGAAGTATTTGCCGTTTGGTGAAAGGCTGATCATGTCATGGGAGAAATCTCCGAAACTAAGGCGGGTAAGGCCTTTGCCGTTGAACCCAATTTTGTAAAGATCGAAGCGGGCGGAGTTCTCTTTGCGGGCCCTGATATACAATGTGCTTGTTTTTTCGTCGATCTTCAGGATCTCGGTGCCCCAGAAATTGCCGGTAGTGATCTGGTTGATCAGCCTGCCGCTCATATCGTGGAGGTAGAGGTTCTGCCAGCCGTCCTTATCGCTTTTCACAATGAATCCTTTGTTATTGGAAAGGAAGGACAAACGGTCGTTATCATCGAGGGTGATCCATGTTCTTTGTGCTTCTTCGTACACCATATTTTTGGTGCCGTTGCTGAGATTGATATTATAGATCTTCAGTTGGTTTTGATCGCGGTTCATCCATTGGATCCACAATTGTCCGGCTTCAGTCCAGTAAGGAGCACCGAAATACTGATCATCTTTTTCATTGAAATCGGCCCAGGTGGTAACGCCGGATGCGATATTCACGATCCCCATCTTCACTTCAGGATTTTTGTCGCCGGCTTTGGGGTAGCGGGTGTTCTCGAGATATCCATGTTGTCCGTCCAGCACATAAATAGGGAATACGGGCACCATGGACTCATCGAAATGCATATAGCAAAGCTGTTTGCTGTCGGGGCTCCACCAAAAAGCGCAGTAATTGCTGGCACGGCCAAGGATCTCTTCATAATAGACCCAGCTTGCATAACCATTGAGGGTGGTGGTATTGCCATCGGTGGTCAATTGTTTTTCTTTGCCACTGATCAGGTCTTTCACATACAGATTATTGTCCTTCTTAGTGTATGCGAGCATTTTGCCATCGGGGGAGGCTGTGGTATTGCGTGCGCCATCGATCTTCGGCTGCGGAAGACCGGCGGGCATATTGGTTGCGGGAGCTGTGTAGGGAACGGACTTACCGGTTTTTACATCCACCGAAACGGTAACGAAATTTCCGTTCTCACCTTTTTGTACCTGCAGGTAGTGATCATCATCTGCCCATCCTTTAATGGAGGGTAAGGAACGGGTCAGGTTAGCGGGAAGATTGTTCTTCAGCAACTGATCGGCTGTGAACTGTTTTTTTTGTGCCGCTGCAGGGATAGCCAGGGTCACCAGCAGTAAACAGGCAGCAGCAGAGAGCATTCTCTTCATCATGAAAATTTTAATTAAGGGGTGAATGTACGAAAAGAGAGGGCAAAAAACGGCAGCACAGTTATAATTGGATAACCTTGGTTGTACAATTGAAAATTTGAAGTATCTTCCCCCGGCACATACCCCCAAAAAATAACCGGCATGTTATTCAAGTATTTAAAGGCATCATTTGCCCGTAAAAAGGCGAGAAGATTTTTCAGGGAATATCCCTATGAGATCAATAAGTTCACCTTATCCCAGGAAGGTGCTGTAGAGTTTGCAAACTGGAAGAATCCACTGGTATCACATATCGATATCACACAATCCCAGGTAAACTTTTTCAAACAATTCATCGTTAAAGGAAGTTTGGCTATCGATATCGGCGGCAATGTGGGAGACACCACAGTCCCCATGTCATTGGCTGCAGGTAAAGAAGGACTGGTACTGGCATTCGATCCCAATCCGCATGTATTCAAGATCCTCGAGATCAATGCAGGCCTGAACAAACAGAGCACCAATATCGTTCCCCTTCCTTATGCCATTACAGAGCAGGATGGTGAATTCTTCTATGCCTCTTCTGAAGCCAGCTTCAGCAATGGAGGGATCACGGAAGAAGAGAGTGGCAAGCATGGAGCTTTCCAGCTTAAGCAAAAGATCAAAGGGGTGAACCTGGAAAAATTGCTGGATAAGCAATACAGCAATTGGATCAACAAGCTCAGCTTTATCAAGATCGATACTGAAGGATATGATAAAGAGATCATCAAATCTATCAGCAGCCTGCTGGAGCGCTGCAAGCCTGTGGTGATTGCGGAATGTTTTGGCGAGCTCACAGCAGAAGAGCGTAAGGAGTTATACGATCTGCTGGTGGCCAAAGGATATGAGCTCTTCTACTTCGGTGATTTCGAGGAAGGGACCAAGGTAGAGCCCATCCTCAGTGCAGAGGATATGAACAGGTGGAAGCATTTCAACTTCTACGCGAAAGTGGCCAGATAAGAAGGCTGCCCGTCAAAAATATCCGGATCTGTTGCGTAAGTGACAGATCCGTTTTTTTTGTCCCTGCTGCAATGGATGGAAGGTGGAAAAAGCGTATGGGCATCGGGGACAGGTCTGTTTTCCGTATATCCCAGCAGTTCTGCGCTCAGGTTCCATTTGCCGGGAGGAGCTCCCGCTGGTGTATAGCCGAAGAATGTCTTGAACTCCTTGATGAAATGCGCCTGATCGAAATAATTGCATTCGTGGATGATCTCTTGCCAATCGTTCTTCTTGAGCACGATGCACTGTTTATGCGCATGATTGATGCGAAGCATGCGGCTGAAAGACTTGGGGCTGATACCGATATTATTATTGAATTGCACTTCCAGCGTGCGTTGGGGAATATGGAAGTCGCGGCAAATATCTTCTATGGAAAGTTTGCCTTTGTTGACCATCATCTTTTTAAGGATGGCGGAAAGCCTGGGCATGGCGGCAGATGATTTCCAGGAAGCTCCTTTCTTTTTTTCCTGCATCAGTTGCAATAACCATTCTTCCAGGGCTGTGATCACCAGTTGCGGATGGTGGTGGCAATCCACCAGGCGCTGATAGATAGGGCTATAGGGCATCATATCCGCCAGCTCGGTGAAACTATCCGTAAAGCAGTGCAAAGGATCGGACAAAAAATGGGAGGCGCCGATAGGCTTGAACACCACATACACGGCCGAATAGGAGGCAGATCTCAGCGGGGTGAATTTTTTCAGTTGACCGGTAAAATAGAGTTTGGCCCTGAAGATCCTGTCATTGCTCAGATCAGTAGTTTCAACCGGGGAAGGACCGAGCATATAGGCAATGGCTGTATAACCAGTGGGATATTGATCTAACTGAAAACTGCTTTCCTCCTGTTCAAATTTCGTATATACAAAACTGTGAATATGAGGTTGCAGCAAAGGACAAGGTCTTATATAGAAGGTGTGCATAACAGTTAGGGTTTCATGGCTACTTACGGATAACGTCAAATATAGCCCTGATTGTATCGGTCCTTCTCCAATTATTATCAGTTGCTGATCAGTGGCTATATGGCAAATATCGTTCAAATGATTTAAAATGAACCGATTATAGTCTATGAACGAAGGCTTGCGGATTTTTACAATGGAATTCATTTTCCCTTTATTTCTTTTGTAAGGAAATCTGCGAGGATTTCCCCTAACACATAATCATTATCTCATGAAAAGATTCCTCTTACCCGTATTACTCGGAGCACTCTTTATTACCAGTTGTAAAAAGGATGATAAACCCCAGGAGGTGGTACAGATCCAGCAAATCGATACCGATAACGGTGCTAAATTCCATTTTACCTATAACGACAATAACCAGGTGACCAAGATGGAAGTGTCCTATCAAACCATTCCGGTTGGATATATCAATTTCAATTACAATAATGGTTTGCCTGTTTCTGCTGAATCATATTACAAAGAGGCATTGGACCAGGATTTCAAACTGGAGACTGGATTCAAGTTTGCCACAAGTGGACAGAATATCGCTTATGCTGCCATGGTAGATTATAATGCTGATGGATCCATCGATGAGGAATCGAGGGACACCACCTATTTCAGCTTCAATTCCGCCAATCGGATAGCGAGTATCAAATATGGCTTCAACAATGATCCATTCACAATAGGCTGGGACAATAACAACAATCTTAAACTGACCACCGTAACTGAAACTAATGGCGATTATAGGTATACCACCAGTTATGAGCATAGCTACGACAATAATGTGAATCCTTTCAGATACGGTCTGGGAGCCATGATACTGGCAATAGAATTCTATGAATTGGAAACAGCAGATCAGATCTGGTCAGCCAATAATTCCCTTTCCATGAAAACCACTCAGAAAAATGAGCGAATGGGAAATGGACAAGTGCTGGGAACCAGTTATCGCTACGACAATACTACCCGCTCTTTCACCCTGGACGAGAACGGTCTTCCCAAAACATGTAAACTAATAAGGGCTACCAAATTGGTAAGTGAGAGTGGATCTGAGGATAACGATAGTTATGAAACTACGTTTACCTATACTTGTGTAAAGAAACAACTGTAAGCGCATCCTGAATTTATCTTGTAAGGCTGTTCCTCACGGACGGCCTTATTTTTTAAACGACATTTGCGGATTTTTACAATGGCAATTCTTGCTTAAGCACTTGCTTTGCAAAAAATTAAATACCCCGATGAAAAAATTTTTCTTACCCGTGCTCGCTGCCGGCCTTATCCTGACTGGTTGCGGAAAGGACAGTGATCCTGCTGCGCCTGTTTACCAGCTCACCAAAGCTGAATACGATAAGGACGTTTTTGAGTTCTCTTACAACGAGCAGAATATGCTTACCCGTATCGATTACAAGAATACAGATCCGGTTGAGCCTGCCACTCCCTTTTATGTAGTAGTGAACTACAATAATGGAAAGCCCGCCTCTGCAGACATGTACATGAAGCCTGCTTCAGGTACGCCATACCCGGCCAGGAACTTCGATTTTAACCTCGATGGCCAGAATAATATCGCTTATGTAGCGGTAGGCTATTATGAAGAGAATGGCACCATCCCTGCCGATGCGCGAAGGGATACCACCCGCTTCCAATACAATGCAGACAAGAAACTGACTGGTGTAAAATACAGGTGGAGCGATACCTATGAAACCTGGACCTACGATGCCCAGGGCAATTTCCAAACCCCCAATAGCAACCAAATGGTAGATGGTTTTGGCTATATGTCCACCATCCTGGAACAACGCTACGACAATGCCGTGAACCCTTTCAGGAATATCAGCCTTGGCCAGTTCATCTTTGCCCTGGTGGGTGATGAATTCGAATACAAGGATCAACTGCTTTCCAACAATAACCCGGTTGCTTACAAAGAAGACTATACCGAAACCATCAAGTACGGCGAATCTTCCATCACCAGGAAATATTATTACTATATAACCCGCACCAATACACTGGACGAAAATGGTGCGTTGAAGGCCAGCTCAATGCTTGAAAAAGATGAGAAAATAGAGAATGGCCAGGTTGTAAATACTGAGAACTATGGACCTTATGACCGGAAATTTACTGTAGTAAAAAAATAAGTTCATATAAAACCCGATTAATTTTTATCTCATGAAAAAGACCCTCTTATCGCTGCTTACCACCGTAGTGTTATTTGCAAGCTGTAAAAAAGATGATGACCCCGCTACCTTCATCCAACTGCAAAAGATCGAAAATGAAGATGCGGCCTACAACTTCCAGTACAACGACCAACATCTTCCTACAAAGATCGAAGTGCTTTCTCCTGCTGATGAAAGCGCAACTACGCTTTCTTTAACACGTTATGTTACCTTCACTTATGAGAATGGTGTACCAGTGAAGGCAGAAGTTTACAGGAAAGAAGGAGTGATGTATCGTAACAATGTGCTCAGTTTTTCAGTAGATGGCCAGAACAGGATCGTCAAGGCTACTGTGAAATTCCTGAACCCTGATGGCTCTGAATATAGAACACAGGTGCGCGACTTCTCCTTCAGCAATGATGGTAAGCTCACAAAGATCGTTTATGATCAGAACCTGGAAGATGCCTGGAAATTCGAGTATGATGCAAACGGCAACTACAAAGAGTCTCCTTACATGAGTGATAATCCTCCTAACAAATATGAGAACTCAACCGAGATCAAATACGACAATGGGATCAATCCATTCGCCGTTAATGGTCTTGGCCTCTTCATGATGGTAGCTTTTGATGGTGATCTGTTTGATGCAGACGTACTGCTGTCTGACAATTTCCCTATCTCTAACAAATATGTTACTACTTATACTTATACCAATCCGAGCAACCAGCAGAAAGACATCACTACCTATACAGATCTGAATACTTTTGTGATCACGCGTGATGAGAACGGCGGGATCAGGAAGATCGACAATACTTTCAGCTCTGAAACGAAATTCAATGGTACTGTACAGGATTCTGATAGTCGCACCACCAGCATCAATGTTACCTGTGTGAAGAAGAACAGATAATCATTTCTCTTTTTTAGCAAATAAGAAACCGGCTGACCATTGGATCAGCCGGTTTCTTTTTTATGGATCGATATATTATTTCACTTCCTGCATTTTCACCAGTTTATGGTAGAAGCCTTCCATGGCGATGAGCTGATCATGCGTGCCGCGTTCAACGATCTGTCCGCGTTGCAGTACAATGATCTCATCCGCATGACGGATGGTACTGAGCCTGTGTGCGATCACGATGCTGGTCCGGTTGGCCATCATCTTGTTGATAGCATCTTGTACCAGTCTCTCGCTTTCCGTATCCAGGGATGAAGTGGCTTCGTCCAGGATCAGGATGGGCGGGTTCT
Organism: Chitinophagaceae bacterium; assembly: GCA_017744805.1. GTDB lineage: Bacteria > Bacteroidota > Bacteroidia > Chitinophagales > Chitinophagaceae > Pseudobacter. The sequence goes on from JAGIAP010000066.1 coordinate 12,759, forward strand.
TCAACACTGCGCGCGCGATGGTCACCCTTTGTCTTTCACCGCCGCTCAGCTTGCTGCCACGGTCGCCGATATTGGTATCGTATTGTTCATCCTTGCCGGAGATGAACTCATGTGCGTTGGCGATCTTTGCTGCCTGCTCGATATCTGCGAGGCTGGCATTGGGATTGCCCAATGCGATATTATTGGCGATGGTATCGTTGAAGAGGATGGGCTCCTGCGTTACGATGCCGATCTGATCACGGAGAGAACTAAGTGAATAATCCTTGATATTCACGCCATCTATCAACAATTCACCGCTGCTCACATCATGGAAGCGGGGCACCAGGTCTGCCAGGGTAGACTTACCGGCGCCGGAAGATCCCACCAGGGCAATCGTTTTACCCTTGCCGATAGTGAGGTTGATATTGTCGAGAATGGTAACGTCATCATATTTGAAACTGACATTCCTGAATTCGATACTATTGCTGAAAGCCGGAAGGGGAATGGCTTTCGGAGACTCTTCCACCACAACGGGCGCTTTCAATACTTCTTCGATACGGGCGATAGCAGCACTGCCGCGTTGAACGTTATAGAACGCTGTCGATAACGCTTTGGCAGGGTTGATGATCTGCGTAAAGAAAACGATATAAGTGATGAAGGCGCCAGCGGTGAGACCGAATTTTTCGTTTTCAAGTACCCACCCACCACCGATCCAGAGCAGGCAGCTAAGCACCAACACGCCCATGAATTCAGAAAGTGGCGAAGCGAGGTCTTTACGGAAAGCCATTTTTACACGCAGGGTGTGCAGCAGGTTGCTGGATTTGAAGAAACGGTTGTTCAGCATTTTCTCTGCATTGAATGATTTCACCACCCTGAGGCCGGTGATGGTCTCATCGAGAATGGAGAGGATCAGTCCCTGTTGTTCCTGGGCCAGGTTGGATTGCTTCTTCAGTTTGCGGCTTACCCTACCGATGATGAAGCCGGTAACCGGCAGCAGTACTACCACCACGAGGCTAAGCATGGGGCTGAGGAAGATCAGGGAGAAAAGAATGATCAATATGGTGAGCGGGTCACGGATCAAACCTTCCAATGTACTGATGATGCTCCATTCGATCTCATTCATGTCGTTACTCATGCGGCTCATGATATCGCCCTTGCGTTGCTCGGTGAAAAAGCCGATGGGGAGCTTCAATACTTTTGCATACATATCGTCTCTCAAACGTGTCATCACCCGGTTCCTCAGGGGGATCATGATCCGGTAGGAGAGATAGAGGAAAAGATTTTTGAAAAGTATTGAGGCAATCACGGTGATACAGATCGCAGCGAGGGCAGAGGTTTTGCCGTAGTTGTCGATCAGGTTGGTAAGCCCATATTTCAGTAATAGAATGATATATTTTGAACTGAATGTTGCCTCAGGCAGTGATCTCACTCCTTCTTCCTGTCCGAAGAGCAGTTGAAGGAAGGGGGCCAGCATGGCGAGAGACACCAGGGAGAATATGATCGATAACAGAATAAATATCAGGTATAACAGGATATTGCCTTTCTGGTCGCGGAGGTAAAAGAGAATCGTAGAAAATCGCTTCATGGATTAAAATATAGATAAACAGCGCAAAGTAACTAATTTTACAACGATTAATCCGTTAAAGGAATGCAAGAAGGTAAAAGACAAAAACAGATAGCCGGCCTCCTGAACGAGGAGTTGAACGATATTTTCCAGAGGCTGGGCCTCACTATGTTAGATGGAGGAATGGTGTCCATTTCTGGGGTCAAGATGACCCCGGACCTGCTGGAAGCGAGGATCTACCTCAGTTTTTTCCAGGTGAAGGATGCTAAAACAGCCCTGAAAAAGATCGAAGACAGGAGTTGGGAGATCAAGAAAGAGCTCACTGCCAGGGTGGCCAAACAGCTCAGGCGTATGCCAGAGCTGAAATTCTACCCGGATGATACCCTGGACCATGTGTTCAAAATGGAGAATCTGTTCCGCCAGATCAAAAAAGATGAGGAAGGAAAAGAGGAGAAATAAGTCGTCGATCCCAATCACACAATAAACCCTTTGAATGAATTTTCTCTTCGCCTGGCGCTATTTCAAAGCTAAGAAGTCGACCAATGCCATCAATGTGATCGCCTGGGTGAGCATGATCGCCATCATGTGTATCACTTTTGCGTTCATCGTGGTATTGAGCGTTTTCAATGGTTTTGAGGGGCTGGTGAAGAGCCTTTATTCATCTTTCTACACAGATATCCGCATATCGCCTGCAAAGGGAAAGGTGATCACACTGACGAAGGCGCAACTGCAACAGCTTCGTGGCAATCCTCAGATCCGTCATTATTCGCTGATGGCGGAGGAGAAAACCTTGCTGCTCAACAATGATATGCAGGTGATCGCAGACCTTAAGGGGGTAGATAGCAATTACAAGAATGTAGCGGGCGTAACTGAAAAAGTATACCGCGGCAGTTTCCTTACCGGGAATGAGGATTTCCCTACCCTGGTACTGGGAAATGGCGTGGAGAACGCGCTGGGCGTGGAATCCGACAAGAATGTATTCCCATTGACCGTGTATCTTTTCAAGCGGGGAGCCACTATCAATACGGTGGATCCCTACCAGAGTTTCGCGGCTTCCAATATCAATACTGCCGGTACATTTATGATACAGGCGGATATCGATAACAAATATGCCATCACCAACCTGGCCTTCATGAAGCGCATGATGAACCTGGGGCCTGATGAATACAGTGCCGCCGAGATCGCGCTGGTGGATGGCCGTAAGGCTGACGATGTAAAAAAAGCGCTTCGCGCGCAATTCGGGGATCAATACAGGATTGAAACGAAGTACGAACAGAACCAAAGCCTCTACAGTGTAATGACCATGGAAAAATGGGCCACTTACGCTATCCTTACCCTGATGCTGATTGTGGCGGCCTTCACCATGATCGGTGGGCTTACCATGCTGGTACTGGAAAAACAAAAAGATATACAGGCGCTCAAGGCCATGGGAGCGGATAACAGGCTGATACAGAAAATTTTCCTCAGTGAGGGCATTCTGCTGGCGGGTATCGGTGCAGTGGCAGGAATCGTGCTGGCCCTGATCTTTTGCTGGGCGCAAGTCAGGTTCAAACTGATCCCCCTGGAAGGAGGTACCTTCCTCATCGATTACTACCCTGTGAAGATCCTGCCCGAGGATTTTGTACTGATAGTGATCACAGTCTTGTTTGTGGCCATCCTGGCTTCCTGGTTCCCTTCCAGGAAAGCCGCATTACAGCCCATCGAACTGAAAACCTAGACTTTTCCCATCATGCATTTCTCCGATTTTCTACCTGTCCGGCAATTCCATCTCTTTACCAAACTGAGCCCTGAATCGATCGGGGAAAAGATCAAAGAGGACACGGAGCCCATGAGCCTGCTTAATGTGCCGGAATTTTTCCAGGTAAAGAAATTTGAAGGGAAACTTACGCCCACAGGATTTACCATCAGAAGGAAGACCCATACCCATCACGACTCCAACCCATTGGCTGATGCTGTTTGTTCCGTTATGTACGATAAACGGACAAAGATCTCGGTGACCATCCGGCCAGGCATTGGTGGGATGATATTCCTGATCCTATGGTTTGGGATCATTGGATTGGCAACCGTAATTGCCTGGTCTGTCTACCTGGGCAATACCCTCCCGCTTTCACCGGCGCCTACACAAACTATCTTTTTAACGGTATTGCTCATACTCAGTTATGGGGTTGTTTTGCTGAGCTCCAGGCTGAGCCTGCGTGAATACAAGAAATACCTTCAGGAATTATTGACTGCTGTAGAAGATTAAACGTTAACCCTATTGCCTATGCGCATCAGATCCCCTTTCAACCCTGAGCCTTTTACTTTTCAGACCTCCTTCAGGCCTGAAGACATTGAGTTCATTGTAATGGAGCAATTGTGGGAGCCCGGGTTCCTGGGCCCATCCAGGCCGTATGGCGAATACTATGGGGAGGCTGATGATACCTGTTTCATTATCCGTGGCGTATATGCGAATAACAGGCCCCGGAGGCCGGTGGCTCATGCCCGGATGGAGAAAAACGACACAGGAGGCTCGTTGGTAACGGTGGCATTCAAAGCACATTGGGTAACCCAGGTATTGCTTGGTACGTTATCATTATTAATTCCTTATTCCCTGTATCATCTTTTCAGCCAGCCATTTACCAGTAACACTCTAACGGCTTCGCTTGGGGCCTTTTTGTTCTATATTCTCTTTTTTCTGCTTTTCCGGTACTTCTTCCGGTCTGATTGCAAAAAAATGAAAGCGATGATACTGGATATCTTCAAAGGGCAGGAGATAGTCGCATAATTGGGGCATTGAGGGAATAAAAAAATCCCGGCGGGGCCGGGATCCTCTATTATGTTTTTATGATCATTCCTTAATAATCACCGAGTGTTTCGGGCAATTGGGCCAGGGCTTTGGCGAGTTGCTCGTCGTTGGGAGCGATGCCATGCCATTCGTGTGAGCCTTGCATGAAGTCTACACCGGCGCCCATTTGGGTTTTCATCATGATAGCGATGGGCTTGCCTTTTCCTACGAAGGTTTTGGCTTTTTCCAGGGCTTCTACCACTTTGTCTACATTATTACCTTCTTCGAGACGGATCACTTCCCATCCGAATGCTTCGAATTTGGCGCCAAGATCACCCAATTTCATCACTTTGTCTGTTGGACCATCGATCTGTTGTCCATTCCAGTCTACAGTTGAGATGAGGTTATCCACACCTTTTGCGCCGGCGAACATGATGGCTTCCCAGTTCTGGCCTTCATCCAACTCACCGTCACCACTAAGTGAGAATACGATATTTTTCTCTCCGTTGAGTTTTTTCGTGAGGGCGGCCCCGATAGCTACGCTCATGCCCTGGCCGAGAGAGCCGGATGCGATACGGATACCCGGAAGGTGCTCATGTGTAGCGGGGTGGCCCTGGAGGCGGGAGTTCAGTTTACGGAAGGTGGCAAGTTCTTTGATATCGAAATACCCTGATCTGGCCAGGGTAGAATAAAATACCGGGCTAATGTGTCCGTTAGACAAAAAGAAGACATCCTCGTTGGTGGCGTTCATATTGAACTGAGGATTGTGCTGCATTACCTTGAAATATAATGCTGTAAAATAATCTGTACAACCAAGGGAACCACCGGGGTGGCCGCTTTGCGCACCGTGAACCATTCTGACAATATCCCTGCGGATTTGAGAGGCGATGTCTTTTAATGCTGGCATAAACAGTCTTTATCGGTAAAATAGTGGAGGCAAAACTACAAGAAATTGTAGTCCAAATGATGAACTCTATTAAACTTTTATCTATTTTTGAACTCCAATTGCCCGCCTTAAACAATAAAGTTGCCTGAATTGAAGTTCAATATAGCGATCGTGGCTGTAGTTTTGAACCTTGGCACTTATTTTGCCCCCAACCGGCCAGATTAGCAGCACGTAGATATTGATTAAGACAAATATTTAGGAAACCAAAACCAGGGCTGATGTTTGATGTATTACTTTCGATAGCTATTTCCTTTACCGTAACCTTTCTAGCTATCCCTGTAATTATTACAGTGGCCGAAAGAAAAAAACTATTTGATATCCCCGACGAACGGAAGATCCACCAAACGCCGATCCCATCACTGGGGGGCCTCGGGATCTTTGCCGGATTCATTCTTGCATGCCTGATATCCATTCAATTCCAGAAATCCACAGAGATGCAGTATTTTCTGGGTGCTGCATTCGTGATCTTCTTCCTGGGGTTGAAAGATGATATTTTAGTTATTTCTCCTATCAAGAAATTTATCGGACAGGTGCTGGCAGCATTCCTGATCATTTATAAAGGGGGCGTACAACTCACCAGTATGCATGGTTTCATGGGCATACAGGAGTTGCCCGAGTCCTTCAGCCTGCTGTTCACTTACCTGACCGTGATCGTTATCATCAATGCTTTCAACCTCATCGATGGCATCGATGGGCTGGCAGGAAGCCTTGGCCTGATGACCTCCATCATTTTCGGATTCTATTTTCTTCAAAATAACATGGTAGGCTATGCGATCCTGGCCTTTTCACTGGCCGGAAGCGTAGCGGCATTCCTGATCTTCAATTTCCAACCCGCCAAAATATTCATGGGCGATACCGGGTCATTGCTGATCGGATTGATCACTTCCATAC
>JAGIAP010000067.1 GCA_017744805.1 Chitinophagaceae bacterium
GGGAAGGGAAGATCTGCTCCTCGAATTTCTTATCGATAGTAGGCTGGCTGTTGATGGTGAGCAAGAGGTTGGTCATTGCCCATTGATCCTGCAACTGGGAAGAGAGGTTCATTTTTTTCGCTTCATCCAGTTGCTTGCGTGCTCCTGCATAATCTTTATTGATCAGAAGGGCGTGCGCAGCAGCAACGGCGTACAGCCCTTTGTTGGGTGTGCTCTTTTGTTTGGATATGTCCTGCGCAAATGCCGCAAAGGCAGGCACCAGGACCTTCCAGCTATTCAACTCTTTATTGTTTTCTCCCTCGGTATAATACTGACGGATCCTGAGCGGATCTTTTTTCTTTGCATCATTATCCGGCGTGAAATAGTTCTGCTCCAGCTTATTCAGTTCGCGGATGGAGAGCACTTCCAGGATAGGGGAACTGGGGGCAAGTTTGTTGATCAATTTGAGGGTAGGCAGTTCATTACGGTCGCTGCCCAGCGCAAATAGTCCGAGCACATTGGCGCGTTCCTCATCGTTCTTACAAATTGAAAGCACTTGCTGGCGGTTCTTTTCATCGAATCTTTTCACAGACCAGTCGAAGCTCATATAGTTGGATACGCGCATCACTTCATTCTTACTGAAAAGCTGGCTGAAGATATAGGCGGCTTCGTTCTTCTGCCCGGTATGGCTAAGGGCGCCTGCCTTGAGCGAAAGGCTGAGGTCCTGTAAGATACTTTTTGTGGGGTTGGGCTTGATGAGCTGGTCGTAATTGGTGATCGCTTCTTCATAACGGCCGGCATAATGTGCCAGCCTCACCACCTGGTATCCGTAGCGGAGTTTGATGAAATCGCTTTTGGCAACATTGTGGAGTTGGAGACCATTCTTCTGGAGCTTGGCCATCTTGTCCTTGTCGCGCTGGACGGGTTCCCATGCACTCCAGTCACCGAGAACATTAGGCTCAACCTGTTTGGCGTACATGAGGTATCCCAGGGCTTCCAGGTCCTTGCTCTTCATAAAGTACGCGGTCATTCCATTGTTTTTAATGGAATCCGGGATCTGCAGTGGTTGGTTCTTTTCCAGAAAATAGTAAAGATTGGCGAGATGCTTGCGCTCATACTTCACTACAAATTCGATGGCATCTTTCTTGGAGAAGCTATTGTTGCCATAGCCAACCCATTCGGCGGCGGTGACATCGGAGGTGCTGACGGGCTCCTGTTCTTCATACAGGAACTGAACATCCGTGTAGTAAAAAGGAGTGTACCCTTTTACGTTAGTGTTGTTCTTGTCGAAGAAGCTGACATAATAATCGTAAGGATCGGCATCTCCTCCTGCGCATCCGATAATATTATACGGAAAGAATAATGCAACGGCATTAATGCAGACTAAGAAAAATAGTTTGTATTTCATGGGTTGTGTAATTATCGAGCGTTAATGAATCCAGGTGAAAAAGTGATAAGGTCAGTTTTTCGTTCCTGATCTTTGGTTTCAGGATCTTCGCAGACCTTAAAATATCCTCAAAGTTACTATCTTCCTGCCTGATGAGATCATCTTTGTGAAGATCGTATCCCAATAGTACCGTGTCTTTCAGCAGACGGTACGTATTTCCCTCCCTGTTAGCAAGGAGTTTTTTATCAAGGTTTTCCGTGGGCAGGTTTTGAATGAGGCCGGCATATTCATTATTCCTGAATAGTACTTTCCAGTTGAAGAGGGGAAGGGCGATATCCAGTTCAAGTGGGTATTCGTCCAGATTAGCGGTATACTGTGCCAGCTCATCCGGATCGAGGATGGAATTCTTTGTTTGCGGATGTTTGAGATTGCCCATATTGTAGCACATGAGAAGGCCCCGGTCAACGGGTGGGATGCCTGTCTTATGTTTGTATTTACATTGGTAAAGCCGGATGGTGGCGGACATGATCTTTCCCTGGAAAAAAGATTTTTGTTTGAGCTCTCTCAGGAGAAGGAAATAGCGGTCGCGGGTGGTGGCCGTCCAATCACAATCTATCTGTATCTCGCTGATGCTGGCGGCGGGCAACTGCTGTTTGAGGGTATTGTCTATGAGGGAGGATATTTGTGAAGCGGTATTGATCACTCCGGCAGAGTCCAGCATCATCATGGTCTCATTGGTAATGAAAACCGTGGGTACGATCTGGATCTGGTGACTGGCGATGAAATTCCGTGTACTGTCCGAAAACCGGATCTTGGCAACCGGGATGGCCATTTGTTGTGGCGCATTCCAGGCAACATCAAAAAACTTAACATACAATTTACCCGCGTTCTGCAGCATGGTGGCAGCTTCCTTTGCATTGAGCACGGCTTCCGATCGCCAGAAATAGAAGGCAGGAGTGATGGAATGTTGCTGCTGAGGCAAATGGCAACTGTTGAAAGAAAGTATGGAGAGCCCTGCCAGCGCGGCTATCCGCCCGTATTTTAGAATAGTGTGAACCATGGTTGCCCAAAAGTAAATTGTTTTTTGGGTATGATTTCCTCTGCTTACATTTACGGCCCTTAAAGTGTGCTAATGACGGTTCAATTTGGTTATGACAAAAAGCAAGTGATACAGGCGCTGAGGTATCACTTCCTGATGAGGCCTGAGATCAAGATCCTGCTGATCTTCATCAATGTGTTCGCTATCCTTTCTGCAGTATTGTTCGCTTACAAGATCATACAGCCGATCTCCTTCCTGATGTTCTCCCTTTTGTGGTTCATCCTGATGTTGGTGATCTGGCGGTTCCTCCCTTCCAGCATTTACAAACGGTCCAGCACTTTCAAGGATCATTTTATCATGCATTTCAACGAGGATGCGGTTACATTGGAAACCGAGCGTGGCTCAAAGGACTGGGGCTGGGAGTCTTTCAGTAAATTCATCGAAAGCCCGTATTTCTTTCATCTTTATTTCGATGCCCGTTCTTTCTTCATCGTTCCCAAAGAGGCATTTGTAGATATTGCCGACCTGCAACAGGCAAGGGAATGGATGAAGACCAAGATCGGAAAATAAAAAACCGGGTTACCCCGGTTTGTATTTACTTTCTTCGAATATTTTCCTGGGGTCTGTGTGGAGTAATTGCTCTAGCGTTACCGAGCCATGTTTGGTCAGGTACTTTTTGATGATCTGCCGGCCCACCCACATTCCGATAAATCCGGGTAATCCCTGGCCAAGAGCTTGCGTGAACGGCCCGTCCGTAACATATTCCTTGATCAGGTCCGGCTCGTTCTTGTATAGTAGCCCATTGGTGAGGAAGAAATTCCAGATGGTGCCTTCATTATCCCTGCAACCCTTGAGCTGTTTGGAGGTATAGCCGGTGAGGAGAGAATCTTCAGTATACGGCAGAACCTTTTCCAGAGCATACAACCTTTTGCCTTTTTCCACCATTTGTTCTACCAGGTTGAGGCCCTTGATCTTTTCAGGATAGATATCATCGAGGATATTCTTAATGCAGTTGACGGAAATATATTCAGGGGCAAATCTTCTTGAAATATAGGCGGGGTAAAGCTGCTGGCCCATTTCAGAATGATAGATGGAAAAGTTGCTGCCCAGGTGGAGTTGCAATCCTACGGCCAGCGCATCCTGGGTGATCACATCTCCATATTTGCCGAGGGCAGCCTCAAAAGAGGCATCCATCGGGCCAATGAAGGTGATCAGTTTGGTAGGTAGCTGGTAGTTGGGGAAATAATATTTTACGAATTGCAGTCCCTTTCTTACCTCTTTTTCATATTTGGAGAAATCCCCGAAAAGCTTGTCTGTGCTGTCTTTGATGGGCGCGTAATCGTGCAGGAAGCTTTTTATTGCCAGTTCCGGCCGATAGCTGCTGTCCGTTGAAGGCATGATTCCCAGGATCTGAGAAACGAAACCGCTGGTGAAGCTGCCGTACTTCTCATACAGCGGCTGCAACACCGCAGGTCTGAGGTTGAGGGTATCTATTGCAAAGAAGTCTTTCTCGAACCGTTGCAGGGTCAGGTTCACCCTGATATCGGAAACATCGGGGATATTCTTGTCTTTACAAGCAAAAAGCCCTGTCGCAAACAGGAGGGCCAAGGCGGTTTTCTTCATGCCAGTCAAACGTTTGTAGCAAAAATATGTTGTAAAAAGAAAACCAAAATCTAAAATCCCCCTACGCGGCTTAAATTTGACGTATGAAGATCGCTTTAGCGCAACAGAATTATCATATCGGCAACTTCGAGGACAATACCCGGAAGATCATTGGCGCCATTCAATACGCCAAATCAAGAGGTGCAGACCTGGTGGTTTTCTCAGAATTGAGCGTATGTGGCTATCCCCCCCGCGACCTGCTCGAGTTCAATGATTTTGTGAACGAATGTTACAAGGCCATCGATATCATCAAAGAACATACAGATACCATTGGAGTGATCGTAGGCTGCCCCCAGCGCAATCCCGAAAAAGAAGGAAAGGACCTGTTCAATGCAGCCTGGTTCCTGTACGAGAAGCAGGTGATCGGTGTGGCACAGAAAACCTGTCTCCCTACCTACGATGTATTTGATGAGTACCGCTACTTTGAGCCTGCCTATCATTGGGAAGTGATCCGGTTCAAAGGCAAACGCATCGCACTTACTATTTGTGAAGATATCTGGAACCTGGGCGATGATCCGCTCTATCGCATCAACCCGATGGATAAGCTGATCGTTCAGCAACCGGACCTCATGATCAATATCTCCGCCTCCCCCTTCGATTACGACCATGATGACGACAGGTTGGAAGTGATCCGCGCCAATGTGCTCAAGTACAAACTGCCCATGTTCTACTGTAATACTATCGGTTCTCAAACTGAAGTGGTATTTGATGGTGGCAGCCTGGTGATGGATGCACAGGGCCGGGTGATCAAGGCCATGAAAGTATTTGAAGAGGATTTCGCCATCGTGGATACGGAGCAGGAGCAGTCCACCGTTACCACCAAAGCGCCCGCGCCCCTGAAACGGGCCACCACAGCCTTCGACAAGGAAATGCGCGTATCCAAGGTGGATGACCCCGAGCAGATCATTGCCTATCTTACCTCTGAAAAGAATATCGGGGAGATCCATCAGGCGCTGATCCTGGGCATCCGCGATTATTTCCGTAAGATGGGATTCTCCAAAGCCATCCTTGGTTCATCAGGAGGGATCGATAGCGCTGTGGCTTTGGCGTTAGCTTGTGAAGCCCTCGGTAAAGACAATGTCCGGGCCATCCTCATGCCCTCTCAATATTCCTCCGGTCATTCCGTATCCGATGCGGAGCAACTGAGCAGGAATCTCGGCAATCCATATGATATTGTACCTATCAGGGATGTGTACGATCAATTCCTGAGCACACTGAAACCTATATTCAAAGATCTGCCCTTTGGCCTTGCCGAAGAGAATATCCAGAGCAGAACACGCGGTAACCTGCTCATGGCCATTGCCAACAAGTTCGGGTACATCCTTCTAAATACTTCCAATAAAAGCGAACTGGCCACAGGTTATGGCACACTCTACGGTGATATGGCCGGTGGCCTCAGCGTATTGGGGGATGTGTACAAAATGCAGGTGTATGCCCTTGCGGAATACATCAATCGAAATGGTGTGATCATTCCTGAAAATATCATTCATAAGGCACCTTCGGCAGAGCTAAGGCCGGAGCAGAAAGACAGTGATAGTTTACCCGAATACCCCGTATTGGACAAAGTGCTGTATCAATATATCGAAAGAAGACAAGGCCCGAAAGAGATCATCGAAATGGGCATCGATGAAGCCCTGGTGAGAAGGATATTGAAGCTGGTGAATACGGCAGAGTATAAGCGAAATCAATTCTGTCCCATCATTCGCGTGAGCAGTAAGGCCTTTGGGGTGGGAAGAAGGGTGCCGATAGTAGGGAAATACCTCAGTTGACAATATTGTAATAAAGAAACAGGCAGTACCCGGAAGTACTGCCTGCAAATCATTTGTATATAATTACGGGGGATCGGCTGGTTCTTTTACTTACTTGCGGTTAAGATAAACGACGTAAGAGAAGCTAACGCCTCCTTCGGTATACGTCATGCTTAACACCAGTTGGCTCTTGTTGAAAGTGATCACATCGTATGGACCAGTAATATCCAATACGGATGCATCGATGGTGATCTTGTTCCCTTCCAAACTCCATGTGGACGTTTCATCATTGTCGCATGTAGTGCCTTCATCAACGATCTGCAGAACACCACCGGTTTTTAATTGAAGAACATCATCTTTTGCGCAGGCAGGTACGTCTCCAATGATAGATTGTTCCTGTCCGGCGGCTTTGACTTTGATGTCTGCCAGTGTGTAGTTGCCAACGAGATTTTCTGAAGTTACAGCCAGATTTTCGTCCTTGTCTTTTTTGCAAGCGGAGAAAGCGGATAAGGTCACAAAGGCCATGAGGGTCAGCCTCAGCATGTGTTTTTTCATATATGGGGTTTAAGATGACATGTGAACTTTGCCCTAAACTGCCGAAAGGCCTTTTTTATTGTATGAACTGATCAAACTTGAAGTTGGAACCTGAAAATTACTGGTTTACCCTAATTATGCGTTGGGAATACACTCAGTATCATGATGTAGAACGATGCAGGCAAATGCAGCAAGGATGGCCCTAACTGCATAAAGCTGATTTTATTGTGCCTGGCACCAACTATAAATTATTGGCCTCCATGCCTTCCGCCAGGCAAGTTGGCAAGCATATTGCAACGGCATTTCGCGTAATTTTATATCTTGTTATCATTCATTCATGCTAAACCCGGTTTATGGTATTAACAGCCGATGATATCCGCCAACTCAATGAGAAGATACAGTACCACAGCTCCTTTATAGACCGCCTCCGGGACGAAACGGCCCGGGTGATCGTGGGGCAGCACCATATGCTGGACAGGTTATTGATCGGGCTGCTCACCAATGGGCATATCCTCCTGGAAGGAGTGCCCGGCCTGGCCAAGACCCTCACCATCAAAAGCCTTTCCCTGGCCGTTCAAGGTAAGTTCAGCCGTATCCAGTTCACACCGGATCTCCTGCCGGCAGACGTGATCGGCACTATGATCTACAACCAGCAGAAGCACGAGTTCATTGTGCGCAAGGGACCCATCTTTGCCAATTTCGTGTTGGCGGATGAGATCAACCGTGCCCCGGCCAAAGTGCAGAGTGCCCTCCTGGAAGCCATGCAGGAAAAGCAGGTGACCATTGGCGATACCACCTACAAACTGGATGAGCCATTCCTGGTATTGGCTACCCAAAACCCACTGGAGCAGGAAGGTACCTACCCACTGCCCGAGGCTCAGCAAGACCGCTTCCTCATGAAAGTGATAGTGGAATATCCTACCAAGGAAGAAGAACAAATGATCATCCGGCAGAACGTACAGGGACTGAAAGGACCTGAAGTATCCAAAGTAGTGAGTATGGATGAAGTGCTGAAAGCAAGAGAGCTCGTACGTCAGGTGTATATGGATGAAAAAGTGGAGCAATACATTCTCGATATCGTTTTCGCCACCAGGTTCCCCGACAAATACAAACTGGATAAACTGAAACCACTGATCTCATACGGAGGTTCGCCGCGTGCCAGTATCAACCTGGCCCTGGCAGGGAAAGCACATGCCTTCCTCAACAAAAGAGGATTTGTGATCCCTGAAGATATTCGCAGCATTGCAAAGGATGTACTGCGTCATCGTATTGGCCTCACTTATGAAGCAGAAGCAGAGAACGTGAATGTAGTGGATGTGGTGGATGATATCCTTCGCGCCATCCAGGTACCTTAACACCAACCGATGCTCACAACAACCGAGATATTAAAAAAAGTAAGAGAGCTCGAGATCAAAAGCAAAAGGCTTACCCGGCATATTTTCACCGGGGAGTACCACAGTGCTTTCAAGGGAAGGGGTATGCACTTCAAGGAGGTGCGCGAATACCAGGCCGGTGATGATCCCAGGTTCATCGACTGGAATGTGTCTGCCAGATTCAATCATCCCTTCAGCAAGATGTTCGAAGAAGAACGTGAACTGACAGTGATGCTGCTGGTGGATGTGAGCGCCAGCTCTCTTTTCGGTACTTCCAATGCGCGTAAAAAAGACCTGATCACTGAGATCGGCGCTGTGCTAGCTTTTTCAGCTATCAGCAACAATGATAAGGTAGGGCTGATCTTCTTCAGCGACAAAGTGGAGAAAGTGATACCACCCAAGAAAGGACGGGACCATGTGCTGTACATGGTGCGTGAGCTCCTGACGATGCAGCCCAAACAGAAAGGCACCAGCCTGGGCGAAGCGCTTCGTCGTTTCACCAATTCCACCAGGCAACAATGCATCGCATTTTTGCTCAGTGATTTCCTGGATACCGGTTTCAGCGATGCGCTCAAAGTTGCTGGTCGTAAACACGACCTTGTAGGCATCAAGATATACGACAAAATGGAAATGCAGTTGCCCAATGCCGGGATGATGTTGATGGAAGATGCTGAAACAGGCCGTCAGCTCTATGTGGATACCAGCGATTACCTGGTGAGGCAAAAACACCAGACAGCGTTCTTCAATCATACGGACCATTGCAAGCAAATATTTACGCAGGCAGGCTGCGATCTGCTGCATATCCGCACAGATGAGGACTATGTGAAAGTGCTGCAAAAATTCTTTATCGGCAGAAATAAATAGGATACATGAAAACAGCTTTGCTGTGGTTTATTTTGATCATCAGTACCCTGTCCATACACGCACAGGTATTGGTAAAAGCTTCGGTAGATAAGGATGCTATCCTCATCGGCGAGCCGGTGAAATTAATGCTGGACGCCAGGATGCCACTTGGCGCCCAGGTAAGTTGGTTCAGGATCGATTCCATTCCCAACTTCGAGCTCATTGACAAAGGCAAGGTAGACACCGTTCAGGGTGTGGATGGAAAAAAAGTGCAACAGGTGATCACCATTACCAGTTACGATAGCGGCTATCGCGTTATCCCACCCCTCACCCTGAAAGTGGGCAATACAACCTACTCTACTGATTCGGTTGGCGTGAATGTGAATTACACGCCTTATAATCCGGATGCGGATTACAGGGATATCAAGGAGATCGAAGAAGTGCCCAATCCGTCTTCAGGTGCCATCCCCTGGATCATTGGAGCAGTTACCTTGCTGGCCGTTGCCGCCATCGTTTGGATGCTGCTACCGAAGAAAAAGAAAGAATTGCCGGTTGCGCCGAAAGCGCCCGAGCTCACCCCTTACGATGAAGCCATCCATGCATTGGACGCATTAAAACAAAAAGGCTGGCCCCAACTTTCAGAAAGCAAAATTTTCTATACACAACTGAATGATGTGTTGCGCGTTTTTGTGATGCGCAAACTGAAGATCTCTTCGCTTGAAAAAACGAATGATGAGCTTACCAGGGCACTAATCGTATTGAAGCCCGATGCTGAACAGTTCAGCCAGATGTCGCACGCCTTGCAGATCGCAGACTATGTGAAGTTTGCAAAATACACACCGGGCGATGCTGAAAATGAACAGAACTTCAACAGCATCCGTTCAGCTATTACCACACTCAATAATCTTACCTGACCTTGCTATATAACTGGTTCCAACATATCACCTTTGCCTATCCGTGGTTCTTTGCATTACTCGCAGTGCTACCTGTAATGATCTGGTGGTACCTGAAGAAGGCTGATAAGGAAGAAGGGACATTCGTTATTTCTTCCGCCGCCGCTTTTAAACCGGCCTCTTCCTGGAAGACCCTGTTCAGGCATGCCATGTTTGTGCTTCGATGTCTGGCAGTGGTCTGTTTGATCATTGCAATGGCAAGGCCACAAACGCGCAATGATGAAGAACTGAAAACAGGACAGGGTATCGATATCATCCTCTGTATCGATGTCAGCGGAAGTATGTTTGCCCAGGATCTGCTGCCTAACAGGCTGGAAGCAGCCAAACAGGTAGCTGCCAATTTCGTGGACAGCCGGGTGACGGACCGTATCGGCGTGGTGATCTTCTCCGGTGAGAGCTTTACCGTGGTGCCTCTCACTACAGATAAAGAAGTACTGAAAAGCGCCATTTTCAATATTCAGTTGGGAGCCCTGGAAGATGGTACGGCCATCGGCGATGGACTGGGCATCAGTGTGGCCAGGCTGAAAGATTCCAAAACCAAATCCAAAGTGATCATCCTGCTTACGGATGGGGAAGACCAGGGCGGAAGGATCAGTCCCCTGGAAGGTAAGGACCTGGCCAAAACCTACGGGATCAGGGTTTACACCATTGGCGTAGGCACGGATGGCTATGCGCCTGTGCCCATCCCCGATGAATCAGGCAGGGTGGTTACCCGCCAGCAGAAAGTGAATATCGATGAGAAGTTGTTGAGGCTGATCGCCGAGCAGACAGGTGGTTTGTATTTCCGTGCCCGCGATAATGAAAGCCTGAAGGGCATCTACAAAGAGATAGATCAACTGGAGAAGTCAAAAGTGGAGGTGACCACCTTCCGTCGGTATACAGAACGTTTTCATCCATTTGCGATTGCCGCCGCTGCCTTACTTTTGCTGGAAATGGCATTGCGGTATACCCTGTTCAGGAAATTCCCGTAATGCAATACCAATATGAAAGCAACGGTGTACAAATCAACAGGTAGCTGGTACGTGGTGAAAGCGGAAGACGGTCGTTTTTACAATGCACGTATCAAGGGGGTATTCAAGATAGATGGCATCACTTCCACCAACCCGATAGCGGTGGGAGATATCGTGGGTATCAGCCTGGAGGCCGGCGCAGAGAACTCTGCCATGATCGAAGAGATTACACCCAGAAAGAACTATATCAACCGTCAATCTCCCTCGCACAGGAAGCAACATCATATTGTGGCCGCCAACCTGGATCAGAGCCTGCTTTTTGCTACACTGAAAGACCCCAAAACATCACAGGGATTCATCGACCGGTTCCTGGTAACCTGTGAAGCATACCATGTTCCTGCCATCATCGTTTTCAACAAATCCGATCTCTACCGGAATAAGGAAGAGGAAAGATTTGAAGAGCTTTCGGAGATGTATACACGTATAGGTTACACTGTTGTATCCATGTCTGTGGCTCAGAACAAAGGAGTGGAAGAAGTGAAGGCGATGTTGAAAGACAAGGTGACGCTGATGAGCGGGCATTCCGGCGTAGGCAAATCATCTTTCCTGAATTCCATCTTTCCGGAGCTGGCCTTGAAAACCCAGGATGTAAGCGGATGGAGCGGAAAAGGAATGCACACTACCACATTTGCAGAAATGTTCGATCTGCCCTTCGGTGGCAGTGTGATCGATACACCCGGTGTTCGTGAGTTCGGCCTGGTGGATATTCCCAAACAAGAGCTTTCCCACTATTTCCCTGAAATGGCAAAGCTGATCACGGAGTGCCAGTTCAATAACTGTCTCCATGTGAATGAGCCCGGATGCGCCATCAAAAAGGCGGTGGAGGAAACGGGAGAGATCTCAGTTGACAGGTATATCAGTTACCTGAACATCCTGGGAACCATCGACGAAAAGAATTACTAGGCTACATATTTCTTCATGTGGTGCACCAGCAATTTCTTTTCCAGGAATGAAGCCAGCTCTACTACGGCATCATTCTCCTTTCTCAACGCTTCCCTGAATTTGAAGGGATAGATAGTTACACCTGTATAGATATTGTAATGAAGGGTGAGAACGAAGCCCTTGTACTGGAAATCCCAATAGCTGCTGTCCGGGCTATCTGATTTTTGGTAGAATTGAATATCGAGGTCGTCTGAAAGAATATGGGCTACTTCATGGAATCGGTTATAGCCACAATCGTCGTCGATAATAGCTTCGGTGCAACCGAAGTCGGTACGGAGGGCGAGGCTCATACTGGTACGGATTTAGGTTAGGGTTGACCCGGGGATTACGCTCTGAACTTCTTTGCCTTGGGCAGTTTTTCGCCGCTAAGGATCCGTTCGGCGCCGGCATTCTTGCTATTGGCAGGGCAACCGTATTTTGGGCCGAAAACTTTATTCCAGAGTTTACAGGAGGAACTGCCTGATACCACCAGGAAGCAGGCTGTCATCAATACGATCGAACGGATGGTTTTCATAAGCGATATCTTCTTCCGGTTAAACGAATTTCAAACTAGTAATATTATTTCACCGGGTCAATAGTTCTACCCATTTTCACCAGTCACCTGATCCCTGAACCAGTCTGAATACCTTACGTAATTGTTTGCTATTCTGTCTATTTCGCCGTGAATTTGAGATGCGTCAATATCTTTTACTTTTTTTGCAGGTACCCCGGCCCAGATGGTGCCTGAGGGTACAACAGTGCCTTCGAGCACTACTGCTCCTGCCGCAATGATACTGTTACTTCCGATCCGGGCATTGTCCATTACGATGGATCCCATTCCGATCAGCACATTGTCTTCAATGGTGCAGCCATGTACAATGGCGTTATGCCCGATGGAAACATTGTTCCCGATGATGGTTTTGGTCCGTTTGTAAGTGCAATGGATCACAGCGCCATCCTGGATATTCACTTTATTACCCATTCTGATACTATTCACATCCCCTCTGATCACTGCATTGAACCAAACGCTTCCTTCTTCTCCCATCACTACATCACCCACGATAGTGGCATTAGGGGCTATGAAACAATTATGTCCGAATTGCGGATACACTCCGTCTACATGTAAGATTACTGGCATACAACAAATATCCTGAATTTTCGCCAGTTGAACTGATTTCTGTTCAAGTGCCGGAATTTGGCTTTATTTGTATCCATAAGTCAATCAGTATGAACCAAAGGGAAATGTTTCTCAGGCATGTGGCGCAGACCTCCCCAGCACCGTTGGCGCTGGAGATAGTGAAGGCGGAAGGCTCCATATTGACCGATGCAAAAGGAAGAGAATATATCGATCTTATTGCTGGTATCAGTGTATGCAATATCGGTCACCGTCACCCGAAAGTGGTGAAGGCGATCAAACAACAGGCAGACGAATACCTGCATCTCCTGGTGTACGGAGAACTGGTGGAAACACCACAGGTAGAGTATGCAAAATTGCTTACCGACCATCTTCATAATTCACTCAATTCCGTTTATTTCACCAATAGCGGTGCCGAAGCAGTGGAAGGTGCTATGAAACTCGCCAAGCGAGCTACCGGCAGAACGCAGATCATTGCATTCAATCAGAGTTACCACGGATCCACACAAGGCGCACTGAGCATCATCGGCGATGAATATTTCCGTAATGCATATCGTCCATTGCTTCCCGATGTGCTGCATATGGAGTACAATGATTATGATGCCATCGAAGCTATTTCTACCCGTACCGCCTGTGTGATCGCTGAAACAGTTCAGGCAGAACGCGGCATCTTTGCTCCCACCAAAGAATGGCTGAAAGCATTACAACAAAAATGTAAGGAAACGGGCACATTGCTGATCCTGGATGAGATCCAAACGGGCTTCGGAAGAACCGGCACTCTTTGGGGGTACCAGCAATTCAAAGTGGTTCCGGACATCGTTCTGCTGGGTAAGGCCCTGGGTGGCGGAATGCCGCTGGGAGCATTTGTGGCTAACAGGAAACTGATGCGTCATCTCACGGAAGATCCTGTGCTGGGACATATCACCACTTTCGGAGGGCATCCGGTTTGTTGTGCAGCAGGGTTGGCAGCCATGAAAGTATTGCTCAAAGGTGGTATCATTGAAAAAGTACAAGAGAAAGAAATGCTCTTTCATAACCTGCTTCATCATCCGAAGATCAAAGCCGTTCGTAGTTGTGGTCTGATGATGGCAGTGGAGTTCGATAGTTTTGACACCAACAAGAAAGTGATTGATACATGCATCAACAGGAAGAAGGGAGCAACTCGGGTGCTCACTGATTGGTTCCTGTTTGCTCCGCAATGCTTGCGCATTGTACCACCGCTGACCATTAGTAATAAAGAAATAAAAGAGGCCTGCGAGATCATATTGGAAGCGATAGAGAAAATAAAATGAAAGATCCCCGGTTAAGCCGGGGATCTTTGTTTGAGCAATGGTGTATTTGAAAATATTAAGAAGGAAATAGAGATTGACTAGTTTGTAGGTTAAATAATTGTAATACAAATAATTAAGAATTGATAATATATTAATATGAATTCTCCAGTCACTGACTGGAGAATTATAAACTAATAATTATCAGTTAATTGAAAAGAGTGTACTTATAATTTTCAAAGAAAATATCCTGCCTTACTTACTTATCTGCCTTCTACTCCAAACAGGATTTGTAGTCTACTAATCTGGTGGTTAGTTCTTTTCGTAATTATTCGATCGCTTATAGATTTAAATAATCTCATCTTAAAAGTAATCGTCTATGAAAAGAAAAATTGAAAAACGCAAATTATTCTTCCGGTAAGTATTTCTCTGCCACTCTTGTAAAAGAACCAATTTCCGCTTTCACCCAATCATCATCTTTTCCCATCAATTCTGCCATCAACGAGGCCACACCAGGCGCAGCTTCGAGCGTGGCTTTGGCATCAAGCAGAATGGCTCTGGTTCTTCTGCTGAGTATATCCTCCACCGTTACGGCCCACTCTTCTTTCACTCCCCAGGCTACCATTGCTTTGGTATAGGGCAGTGCGGGATGGATATGTTCTGCAAGGCCAGGGACTTTGGCTATCAATGCATCGATACCGCTGATATCTGTTCCATAATAGTAATCATCTGTGTTGAAATTGTCTGTGGGCTGCGCGCCATGGATATTGAGGTCTTTGGTGACGCACTCCTTGTATGGTAGTTGCGCATGCACGGCAGCGGTATTCACCACATCTTCGGACATCCTTCGGTAGGTGGTCCATTTGCCGCCGAGGATACTGACCAGTCCTGAATCGGAAATAGTGATATGATGGTCTCTCGATATCTCCGCTGTTTTCTTTGTATTGCTTTTCACGAGTGGCCGAAGACCGGCGAATATGCTTTTGATATCTGCCTGACCGGGATCCTTGGTGAGGTACCTGGCGGCATGATGCAAAATGAAATCCACTTCTTCCTTCAATGCAACGGGCTCAGGAGAAATATTTTCAACGGGTGTGTCGGTGGTACCCACGATGATCTTGTTATGCCAGGGTACTGCAAACAGAACGCGCCCATCATCGGTATGTGGTATCATGATAGCGGCTTCGCCGGGCAGGAATGATTTGTCCAATACCAGGTGAATGCCCTGGCTGGGCGATACACTGGCAGGCCTGTTGGGGTCATCCATATGCTGCACTGCATCCGAGAATACGCCGGTAGCATTGATCACTGCTTTCGCTTTTACTTCATATTCTTTTCCGAATAGCTGGTCTTTCACCATTACGCCGGCGATCTGTCCATTGGTTTTGAGAAAGCCCGTAACGGCATAGTAATTAAGAATGGTAGCGCCGGCTGTTGCGGCTGTCTGTGCAAGGTTTACGGCTAACCGTGCATCATCGAACTGACCATCATGATACAGCACGCCGCCGCGCAACCCTTCTGCATCGAGCGTAGGAGCCAGTTTCAGCACTTCTTCCGTACTGAGCCATTCGGATGCGCCGAGCCCGAGGCTGCCGCTCATCCAGTCGTACACTTTCAGCCCTACGCCGTAGAACGGCCCTTCCCACCATTTATAGTTCGGAACAATGAAGGATTGATTTTTTACCAGGTGTGGTGCATTTTGTTTTAGCAGCCCTCTTTCCCGGAGGGCTTCCATCACCAGTTTGATATTTCCCTGTTGCAGGTATCGTACGCCTCCGTGAACCAGTTTTGTGCTTCGGCTGCTGGTGCCCTTGGCAAAATCGAACCGCTCGAAAAGGATGGTAGAGTATCCCCTGGAAGCTGCATCCACTGCAGCGCCCAGCCCACTGGCGCCCCCGCCGATGATCACTATGTCCCAGGTGCCTTTGAAATTATTGAGTTGCTCCTGATGTATGGCTCTGTTCATTTGCTGTTCGATTGATGTTAATGGGTAAAATGCCGTTCATAACAAATCAGTCAGGGCTGCAGGGAAATAGCTGTTTTTGGTCGTAATTTCCTAATACAAATAAAACCAAGTTTTGTTATGAAGTCTACTATTTTACGCCGCCCTGCCCATGGGGGCCTCTGGATGGCTATGTTGCTGGCCTCCGGAGCAGCACTGGGAGCTGGTACTCCCGGGCCTGTCCGTGATTCCATCCCTAAAAAAGGCTTCGCATTCACTGAAGTGAAGACACTACCACTGAAGCCTGAACGAAATATCTCTTTCAACACCGATGAAGGCACCTGGATGTCCGTAGATATAAGCCCCGATGGCAATACCATCGTATTCGATCTGATGGGTGATATCTACTCCATCCCCGCTACGGGCGGAAAGGCAACCCGTATCACCAAAGGCATTGCCTTCGATACACATCCCCGTTACAGTCCCGATGGAAAGAAGATCCTCTTCACCTCCGACAGAAGTGGCTCTGAAAATATCTGGTATATCGATACGGAAAAGAAAGATACCGTGCAGGTAACAAAGGACAGGGACCAGAACTTCCCCAATGCTGTCTGGACGCCCGATGGGAACTATATTGTAGCAGCCCGCGGAAGATTGGATATCCGTCTCTGGCTCATTCATAAAGATGCCGGCGGTGGCGCCCAGCTCATGGATGCCCCGGGCATCAAGACCATCGACCCGGTCGTAAGCCCGGACGGGCGTTATGTCTATTTCTCCCAAAGATCCGGCTACTGGAACTACAATGCTATGTTGCCACAGTACCAGCTCGGCGTGTTCGACAGGGAAAATGGAAAAACACAAACGCTCACCACAAGATATGGCTCTGCCTTTACACCCGTACTTTCCAAAGACGGACAGTGGCTCGTGTATGGATCGAGGTTTGAAGACAAAACAGGGCTCGTGATCCGCAACCTGAAAAATGGTGATGAAAGATGGCTGGCATACCCGGTGCAACGTGACGACCAGGAATCGATGGCCGTGATGGGCGTATTGCCTGGCATGGCTTTTACCCCTGACAGTAAATCGGTGATCGCTTCTTACGGAGGAAAGATCTATCGAATACCCGTTACCGGTGGTAAGCCAGAAGCCATCCCGTTCAATGCTGATGTAGACCTCGAACTTGGCCCCCGTCTTCAATTCAAATACCCCGTTTCCGATACCGCCTGGCAACTGGCCAATCAGATCAGGGATGCCGTTCCCTCTCCCGATGGAAAGAAACTGGCATTCACCGTGCTCAATCGTCTTTACCTGATGGACTATCCCGGAGGTACCCCCAAACGCGTAACCAATTTTGATTTCACAGAGGCCGAACCTGTTTGGTCGCCCGATGGGAACAACCTGGTATTCACTTCCTGGTCGGCCAATGGTGGACATCTTTACAAAGTGAATGTGACTGGAAAGGCCACTCCGCAACAGCTTACCAAACAGCCTGCACTATACAGCAGCCCTGCATGGAATTATGCAGGCGACAAGATCGCATTTGTGCGAACCAATAACCAACGTTACAAAGATGCCATCAGCCCCTTCGGCAATAGCAATGAGGACGAACTTTGCTGGATCAGCGCCAATGGAGGTGATATCACCTTTATCGATAAAGCCAATGGAAGGAGCAATCCGCATTTCATCAAAGGGGATGAAAGGCTCTACCTGAACAATAACGGCTCCCTCATCTCGATGCGGCTGGATGGTACTGATGAAAAAGTGCTTGCGAAAGTGAGCGGTATCACTACCTACGGTATCAGTAACCTGAAAGAGCAAGGCCATGATCATTCTTTGGATGCCGGCAATTATTGTATGCTCTCTCAAAGCATGGCCGAAGCCATGGAGGTACAAACCCCTGCTGTTGCAGCACTGGTATTGCTGAGCCCCACCGGTGATCGGGCTCTGGCGCAGGTGAACAATGATATCTTTGTTTTCACCATCGTGAAAACGGGCAAGCCTCTGAATATCTCGGTGGCAGATGCAGGCTCCACCATCTATCCGGCACGCAAGCTCACGGAGCTGGGCGGTGAGTTTCCTGCCTGGGAAAGCAATGGAAAGAAACTACATTGGTCTATCGGCAATTCGCATATCGTATATGATCTCGATGCAGCGGAAAAATTCGAGGACAGTCTGAAACTGGCAAGGAAGGAAGAAGAAAAGAAGAAAGCGGATACCACTATTAAAGCAGACAGCACCAAAAAAGCATTGGCGGCCAAAGTACCCAAAGAGGATCCGAAATATATGCCTGCAGAAACGCAGGTGAAGATCTGGTTTGAAAAAGATATGCCGAAAGGTATCTTGCTGTTCAAAGGCGCCCGCATCGTTACCATGAAAGGTAATGAGGTGATCGAGAATGGGGACCTGTTGATCGTGAACAATCGCATACAAGCGGTAGGCCCTTCTGGGACCCTCAAGGTGCCATCAGGCGCAAAAGTGATAGAAGCCAATGGCAAGACCATCATACCCGGTTTTGTAGACACGCACTCGCATATGTGGAACCCCTGGGGCGTTCAGAAAACTGATTCATGGATCTACACGGCCAACCTCGCGTACGGCGTCACTACCACCCGGGACCCGCAGACGGCCACCACCGATGTGTTCACCTACAGTGATATGGTGGATGCCGGTAAGATGCCTGGCCCCCGCGTGTATTCTACCGGCCCCGGCGTTGGTTTCTGGATGTACAATATCAAGGATTCCGCTCATGCCAGCAATGTGCTGAAACAATACAGCAAATATTACAATACAAAGTATATCAAGATGTACCTGACCGGGCCAAGGCAGGTTCGTCAATGGATCATCAAGGCTGCAAAGGATCAGCAACTGATGCCTACCACTGAAGGCGGTTTGAACTACAAACTGAATATCACCAACCTGCTTGATGGATATCCCGGTCATGAACATGCGATCCCTATCTACCCCTTGTATAAGGATGTGACGGGCTCTATCGCTGAGGCCAAAATGTGCGTAACGCCTACATTGTTGGTTTCATATGGTGGCCCATGGGC
>JAGIAP010000068.1 GCA_017744805.1 Chitinophagaceae bacterium
CATCAGGGCCATGCAAATGTGTCTGGACAAAACGAATGGTCTGATGATATTCGACCTGGTGCATATCGTGCAGCGCAACTGGTGGGATGCCATTCAGCAAGTGACCGGAAAGTAGTTATAACCCCGAACCATAAGCGATTTATAAGCCATGTTTGTAAAGAAGTATACTGCGTTAAGTGCTCTGATTATTGGAATGATGACGGCCAGTGCCCAGCAACAGCTCAGCACCAAAGTATTGGTGATAGGAGGGGGTACAGGTGGAACGGCTGCAGCTATACAGGCTGCGCGCATGGGCATACCTGTGATGCTGGTGGAAGAGACCAACTGGCTGGGAGGCATGTTATCCGCTGCCGGCGTATCTGCCACAGACGGTAATCACCGCCTGCCCTCCGGCATCTGGCGTGAGTTCCGCGATCAATTGTACAAAGTATACGGAGGGCCTAAGGCTGTTGAAACAGGTTGGGTGAGCAATACCCAGTTTGAGCCTCATGTGGCCGACAGCATCCTCAAATCCATGGCCGGCAAAACGAAGAACCTCAGCATCCGCTATGGTTGGAGATTTGAGAAAACGCTGGTGAAAGGCAATACCATCATCGGTGCCCGCTTCGTGAACGCTAAAAAGCAAACCCTCACCATCACTGCGCCGGTAACCATCGACGCCACAGAAATGGGAGATGCACTGGCCAGCGCCAAAGTACCGTATGATCTCGGTATGGAAGCAGGATCACTCACCGGCGAGCATGTTGGCATCGAAGAGACCAACGATGTGGTGCAGGATCTCACCTATGTGGCCATCCTGAAGGATTATGGCCCCGCAGCGGATTGCACCATCGCCAAACCCGCAGGCTACGACCCCTCCGAGTTCGATGGTGCCTGTACGGATTATTACAAAGACAGCTCCAAGGCAGCTCCTAACGTAAATAGCCAGACGATGCTGGATTACGCGAAGCTGCCCAATGGCAAATACATGCTCAACTGGCCCAAAGCCGGTAACGATACCTATCTCAATATCGTTGAGCTCACACCTGCACAGCGTGCCAAAGAACTGGAAAAAGCGAAAGCCACCACCAGGCGTTTCATCTATTTCATCCAACACCAGTTGGGGTACAAATATCTGGGCCTTACCAATGATGAATTCCCCACAAAGGACCGGTTCGCCATCATCCCATATTACCGTGAAGGCCGCCGTGTACAGGGGATCGTTCGGTATACCATGCGCCACCTGGCCGAGCCTTTCGGATATGGCGAACCGTTGTACAGAACAGGCATTTCCGTAGGCGATTACCCCATCGATCATCATCATAAGAAGAACCCTGAAGCTCCGCAGCATCTCGAGTTCTATCCTGTGCCTTCTTTTACCGTTCCCCTGGGAACGCTGATCCCTGCAAAGGCAAGCGGACTGATCGTAGCAGAGAAAGGTATCAGTGTGAGCAATGTGGTGAATGGAACTACCCGTTTGCAGCCCTGCGTGTTGCTGACAGGTCAGGCAGCGGGTGTGCTGGCGGCGCTCACAGTGAGGCAGCGAACCACTCCTGCCAAAGTAGGGGTGCGCGCTGTTCAGACAGCACTGCTGAAAGCCGGTGCTTATATCATGCCATATATCGACGTACCATATGACCACCCACATTTTGCAGCTATCCAACGTATAGGCGCTACCGGTATATTGAAAGGAACTGGCATGGCTTATAAATGGGCCAACCAGACCTGGTTCTATCCGGATTCGCTGGCCAATGCAGCCAGCTTTGTGAAAGACTGGGCCGTATTCACGGGCAATCAGCCGGATCAGGGAAAAGAAAGCTCCTCCGAAGGCATCGATGCAGGCCTGATCGGAGGCACTGAAGAAGCAGCACCTGCCGCTCCCGCGTTCCGCCCGCTTTCTATCGGTCTTGCTGCCTTCTATATGTATGAATATCTGCAGGAAAACCCCGCTTCCGGCACCCTCAAGCCGGCTCCAAGATCCCGCGACGAATTCAACACCCGGCTTTCTACAGCATGGGCTCAATGGAACCTTACCAATTTCGACCTTACCCGGCCTATCACCAGGGCAGAACTGGCTGTAATGATTGATCACCTGGCCAATCCCTTCGCAGAAGAGATCGACCACAAAGGCTATCCACGCGTAAAATGAATACCAAACTAACATCAACGCATTTCACATTCACGATTAAATACGATTGCTTTATGAAACGTACAGCGTATCTGTTGTTGCTGCTACTGCTCTCCGCGCAGGTAGTCACTGCCCAGGCACAACAGGCTAAGATCACAGGTAAAGTGCTCGGCGAAGATGGCGACCCATTGCCGGGAGTATCTGTTATGATCAAAGACTCCAAAACCGGCACCGTAACGGACGATCAGGGTGCATTCTCCATCAATCTTCCTAAACTGCCCGGCTTCCTGGTATTCTCCAGCGCCGGTTATGTCAACAGGGAAGTGAATTTCACCAAGGCGGGCAGCTTCAACGTGAACCTGACCAGGGACCCACAGTCGCTCAAAGACGTGGTGATCGTTGGATATGGTACCGTTCGCCGCAGGGACCTTACCGGTTCCGTAGGTAGTATCAATATTGCCGATATGCAGAAAGCGCCGGTGAAATCATTTGATGAAGCCCTCGCCGGACGTGTATCCGGTGTTCAGGTGGTTTCTTCTGAAGGTAAACCCGGCTCCTCCATCAGCGTGGTGATACGCGGTGGTAACTCGGTGACCCAGGGAAACAGTCCGCTGTACGTGATAGATGGATTCCCCATGGAAGATCCGGGCTCCGATGCCGCCAATATCATCAATGCCATCGACCCCGCTGATATCGAATCAATCGACATATTGAAAGATGCTTCTGCTACCGCCATCTACGGTGCACGCGGCGCCAACGGCGTTGTGGTGATCACCACCAAAAGAGGCAAGGCCGGAAAAACAGCCATCAGCTACAATACCTACTACGGATGGCAGGAAAGCAGCAAGCGCCTCTCCGTGCTGGATCCCTACGAGTTCGTGAAACTGCAGATGGAGATCAACCCAACACTCGCTTCGCAAATGTATCTCCAGCAAACGGTGGATGGTGTGAAAGACACGCTGGACCTGGATTATTATAAGAATAAGAAAGGCATCAACTGGGAAGACCAGATAATGCGCAAAGCGCCCATGATGAGCCACCATATCAGTATCAACGGTGGTAATGCCAAAACCAAGCTCGCCGCATCCGGCAGCTATCTCGGACAGGATGGTATCATCATGAACTCCGGGTTCAGAAGGATCCAGGGCCGCCTCTCCATCGATCATGAAGCATCCGATAAGCTCAAAGTTGGTTTCAATACCTCTTATGCCAATTCCAAAACATGGGGAACCGCTACTTCTTCTTCAGGCTTCAACAACGAGCTGAATCTGCTCTTCAGCGTTTGGGCCTACCGCCCCGTTGCACTGCTCAACTCCAACGTTGACCTGCTGGAATCTCCCAACGACCCCGAGATCGAGCCATCACAGGAGCATCGTTATAACCCCATCGTTACCACGAAGAATGAATTGCGTGAGAACTTCAGCGAGAACTTCGTAGCTAACGGTTACGCGGAATACGCCTTCCTCCGCAACCTGAAATTCAAGACCACCGGTGGTTACACCAGAGGCATCACCCGCCAGGATGTGTTCAACAATTCGCAGACACGTAACGGGAACCCCACCACCAATAACAAGGTGAATGGTGGTATGACCTATTTCAACAGCAACAGTTGGCTGAATGAGAATACCCTCACCTGGAACCAGCGCTTCAACAGCGCTCATAACCTTACCCTGATGGGTGGTTTCTCTTTGCAGGGTGGCAACAGCAACTCCTTTGGCGCTTATGCGAAAGAGTTACCCAATGAAGGGCTGGGCCTTAGCGGTCTGGATGAAGGGAAGCCGCTTTCCATCACCAGCACCAGTACTGCCTGGAGCATGGCTTCCTTCCTCGCACGTGCCAACTATCAACTCTTTTCCAAATACCTGTTCACTGCTTCGTTCCGTGCGGATGGCTCATCCCGCTTTGTGGACCACTGGGGTTATTTCCCCTCTGCTGCCTTTGCGTGGAGACTGGGTTCCGAAAGATGGATGAAGCAGATCAGATTCTTGTCGGATGCCAAGATCCGCGCAGGATGGGGTATTACCGGTAACAATAATGTAGGTAACTTCTCTGCATTCGCCAGCTATGTAACGCCGCTGGATGCTGGATACTCCTGGAACAATCAACTCAATAATGGCAGTTATCCCAGCAGCATGGGCAACAGTAAACTCAAATGGGAACCAACCACCCAGATGAACCTGGGCCTTGACCTGGAATTCTTTGCCGGCCGCTTGAAATTCACTGGTGACCTGTATCGCAAGAATACCGATGACCTGCTCCTGAATGCCAATCTTCCCGGCAGCACCGGCTATACCCGCCAGTTCAAGAATATCGGAAAAGTAAGGAACGAAGGCATCGAGCTGGATCTCCAGGGCACCATCATCGATGGAAAGGATTTCCGTTGGAATTCCGGCTTCAATATCTCTTTCAATCGTAACAAGGTATTACAACTGGCAGACGGAGAATATTCCATGCTCAGTACTCAGTACTGGGGTGACGACTGGGTATTGATCCCCGGTTATATTGCACGCCTTAACGATCCTGTAGCACAGTTCTACGGCATGGTTTGGGATGGTGTGTATACGTATGATGATTTCGATAAGATCGGCAATAACTATATCCTGAAATCCACCGTGCCCAATAACGGCCAGGACAGGGCCAGCATCAAACCAGGTCATATCAAGTACAAAGACCTGAATGGTGACAGGGTAATCGATAATAATGACCGCACTGTTATCGGAAATCCGCTTCCCATCCATACCGGTGGTTTCTCCAATAATTTCTTCTATAAAGGATTTGACCTGAACGTACTGTTCCAGTGGTCCTATGGCAACGATATCTACAATGCCAATACATGGGCCCTTTCAACAGGCTACAAGTTCAACACCAACCAGTATGCTTCTTATGCAGACCGCTGGAGCCCAGATAACCAGGATTCAAAGATCCCCGTTGCCAAAGGCTCCCTGAGCAAATACTATTCAACCCGCATGGTGGAAGACGGTTCTTTCCTCCGTCTCAAGACCGTGAGCCTGGGTTATAATTTCTCACCGGCAGTGTTGAAGAAAGCAAAGATCAGCGCCATCCGTGTATACGTGACTGCGCAGAATATCTACACCTGGACAAATTACAGTGGTTATGATCCTGAGGTGAGCGTGCGCAACTCCGCACTCACGCCTGGTTTCGATTACTCTGCTTACCCCAGGGCAAAAACAATGGTCTTTGGCCTGAACGCTACTTTCTAAACATTTAAATGTAATTCGTTATGAAACGGATCATCTATAGTCTGCTCGCAGTATCAACCCTTACAGGAACTGTAGGCTGCAAAAAATTCCTGGATAAAGTGCCTACCGACTTTATCTCTCCCGAGAACTATTTCAAAACTGAGACCGATGTTATGACCGCCCTTGCAGGTGTGTACGATATCATGGGCAAAACCAATACCTATTCCCGAACGCTGATCTTCGAGAACGATATCAGCGACGAAGGTTTCAACTCCCTCAGCTCAACCCCCATCGATCTTTCTTTCAATAATTACGACGCTTCGCACGGAGGCATCAATGGTATGTGGAACCTGTTCTATCAGGGCGTCAACAGGGCCAATATGTTGCTGCAGAATATCGATAATAAGGATCTGGTGATGGACGAAACAAAACGCAAGGCAGCGAAAGGAGAGGCCCTCTTCCTGAGAGGATACTACTACTTTGTGCTCGCCAGCAACTGGGGCGATGTTCCCCTTCGTCTGAAACCACCGGCCAACGCCAGCGATGTGAACATTGCACGCACGCCCGTGGCACAGGTATTTGAGCAGATCGTGAAAGATATGGAAGAAGCTGCCGACCTGGTGCCTGTATCCGGTACCTATACTTTCAACAGCCGTATCACCAAATCCACTGCCTGGGGCATCCTGGCCAGGGTGAACCTAAAATGGGCAGGAGAGCCCATCAAGAACACAGCAAAATTTGCTGAAGCAAAGAAATGGGCAGCCAAGGTGATGGAACCAGGCAATGGCCATCAACTGAACAACGATTATACGCAGATCTTCATCAACCACGCACAGGACAAATACGATATCAAAGAATGTCTCTGGGAAGTGGAATTCAATAAACTGACAACTGGCGGACAGGAAGAAGAAGGCGCTATCGGATCCATCACCGGTATCCCCAATAGCGACAAAGCTTTCGGTTATAGCTACGGTGCAGTACATGTGCAGGAGAAATACTATTCTTCTTTCGAGGCGGGCGATCTTCGCCGCGACTGGACCATCAATCCATATTATTATAGCACCGTAGGTGGTGTGCCCAATTCCAAGGTCAACTACACGGCTGCACAGATCTATAACCGTTGTAATGCCAAATGGAGAAGGGAATACGAAACAGCTACTCCCAAGAACGTAGGTACAACACCTATCAACTTCCCGCTATTGCGTTATGCCGATGTGCTGCTGATGTTTGCAGAAGCAGATAATGAAGTGAGCGGTGGCCCTACGCCAGAAGCCTATGCAGCCATCAATGCAGTAAGGAAAAGAGCTTTCGGCCTGAACCTGCCTACACCTCCTAATCCTGCTGCCGTGTATGAGCTCACTCCCGGGCTGGACCAGGTGGCTTTCAGGGAAGCGATCATGAAAGAGCGTACCCATGAACTTGGCTTTGAAGCGTTGAGAAAATTCGATCTCATCCGCTGGGGCATCTATCTCTCTACCATGAATCAGTTGGGCGCTTACGTGAATGCTACCGGCAATGCCACGTACAAAGCCAATGCGGCAAGAGCGGGAGAGAACGCAGCTAAGAGACACCTGTTGCTGCCTATTCCCAGTGCGGAAATGTCGCTCAACAAATCCATCATCCAGAATTTTGAATGGTAAACCCTTCATTCATCAATTAATCGAATCAGCATGTTCAAACTTCGTTATATAACATCACTCTTACTGGCGGCAACGCTGGTATCCTGCGACAAGCGCGATAAACTGGATACGCCGGCCTTTGATGTAACAACAGACAAGCTCAATTACAAGAAAGGAGACTCTGTGGTGTTCCATTTTTCCGGTTCTCCCGACATCATCACTTTCTACAGCGGCGAGCCTGGCAACGAATACCAGTACAGGAATCGCACCGAACTGGAAGGTGGCACCACCAATCTCAGTTTCTCTACCCGTGTGCTCTATGGTACACAGGATAATAACCTGCGTGTGATGGCCAGCAATAATTTTTCCGGTTCTTACGATACCAACAGCATCAAAGCAGCTACCTGGGTTGATATCACCAACCGTTTCACGTTGAGCACCGGTTCAGGAACTGCCACGGTTGAAACACCATCAGGCGTTTCCAATATCACAGACCTGCTTTCCCCGGGGAAACCCATCTACATTGCCTACTATTATGTGGGGTATGGCCCGCTTACCACCGCGCAACAACGTACCTGGCGTGTGATGAGCTTCAGCCTCAGCAACAGCTATCCGGATGGCAGCGTGGTGAGCCTGGCCAATCTGGCTTCTGCAGGATGGATCGGTGTAAATGTGAAGAACCCCGCCAATGTGTGGACAGTTACCAGCACGCTGGTGTACTTCGATCCCAAGAGCTCCCTGGTTGAGTCCGAGGACTGGGTGATCTCCAAGCCCTTCTTCGTAAGCCGCGTGGAGCCCGACAAAGGTGTTGCCATCAAGGAATACATGTCGCGCAAGACAGACCACGTGTATACGTATACGAAAGCAGGCACTTATAAAGTCACCTTCGTAGGCGCCAATACCAATGCCAAAGAAGTGAAACCAGTTGTGAAAGAGCTCGAGATCACTGTTACAGAATAGTTCATAATCCGTACTCAATACCCCCTAAACCCCAGAACAGCATGCAGCAAAGAAACCAGTGCCTGGACGCTTTAAGAGGCTTCGCCATTCTGGCGATGGTGCTCTCCAGCAGTATCGCTTTCGGCATACTGCCAGCCTGGATGTATCATGCCCAGGTACCGCCGCCTTACCATGTGTACAAACCTGAAATACCCGGTATCACCTGGGTAGATCTTGTGTTCCCGTTCTTTTTGTTCAGCATGGGAGCAGCGATACCACTGGCTTTGAACAAGAAGATAAAAGAGCAGGCCGGATTCTGGTCTGTAGCCTATATCGCAGGCAGAAGATTCCTGTTACTGGTTTTCTTTGCGCTGTTCACTTTCCATATGCGTGCCTGGGTACAGGAAGCCAA
Organism: Chitinophagaceae bacterium; assembly: GCA_017744805.1. Classification (GTDB taxonomy): domain Bacteria; phylum Bacteroidota; class Bacteroidia; order Chitinophagales; family Chitinophagaceae; genus Pseudobacter. Next base: position 8,278 of record JAGIAP010000068.1, read on the forward strand.
ACCCACGGCTATCAATTACTGGCTCTCCATTGCCAGCTTCGTATTGCTCTTTTTCCAGTTCTTTGAATCGAAAGGGAAATACAAACTGGTATTTCAGATCGCGAGGGGAGTGGCATTTGCACTTGCGGCAGTATTGCTTTATGCGCTGCCATTCAAGGATGGCAATGGCTTCTCGCTGATGAAGGAAGATATCATCATCATCGTGTTGGGCAATATGGCCTTCTTCAGCACCCTGATCTGGTGGTTCACGAAAGATAAACCCTGGATCCGTATCGGTATCCTTGGCTTCGTGATGGCCATCTTCCTCGGTAGCAAAACGGCCGGATCCTGGAACGAAGTAGTGTTCAACTGGTCGCCCGTTCCCTGGATGTACAAATTCTATTACCTCAAATATCTCTTCATCGTTATTCCCGGCACACTGGCGGGCGACTGGCTCCTGGAAAGCAGCAAGTCTACACCCACACCCGGTTTGCAGGAAAAGAACATTATCAGGGGGATCGCAGCATTGTCTGTTTTGCTGGTGGTCATCAATGTATGCTTCCTCTTTTCGCGCCAATTGGTGCTCAACCTCGGCGTTACGGCGGCCCTGCTTTTCGCCATCTACTATTTTGTGCAAAAGCTGGATGCCACCGGGTACAAATTATTACATCGCTTCTTCACGGCAGGCTGCTTCCTGCTTTTGCTGGGGCTGGCCTTCGATGCGTATGAAGGTGGGGTGAAGAAGGATCCCAGCACGTATAGCTATTACCTGATTACCAGTGGCCTGGCATTTTTTGCCCTGCTGGGTTTCTATGGGATGCAGAACGAAAGATTCTTCGGCAGCATCATCAATTATTTCAGCCTGAATGGCCGTAACCCAATGGTGGCTTACGTTACAGGCAACCTGTTCCTGATACCGGTGCTGAACCTGACCGGGTTGTTCAAGTATTATACAGAGATCGGTACAGGCCCCTGGACGGGTTTCCTGGAAGGCGTACTCTTTACCGGAGTGGTTTCGCTGATCACTATTTTCTTTACCAAACGTCAATGGTTCTGGAAAACATAGGCAAATGCTGAGAGCTGTTATTACGATATGGATATTGAGTGTGCTCATGGTGCAGCCGTTGCTCGCGTCCCCGCGAGTGCCGGGTACACCCAACGTTGATAGCTTGCCTGCTATCATCCCGGCGCCTGCGATGCTGAAAACCGGCCAGGGCCATTTCAACCTGAGAACCGTGGGAAGTATCGTAGTGAAAGACAGCGCCCATGCTGCTATTGCAAAATTGTTAGCTGAATCGCTGGGCCAGATCAGTGGTAAGGTTATTCCGGTAAAACAAAAAATGGATAAAGGGAACAATATTGTCTTTCGTTTATCCACCACAGATAGCTCATTGAGAACAGAGGGGTACAGGTTGACGGTTACCCCATCAAAAATAACTATCGAAGCGCAGCAACCTGCCGGCTGGTTCTATGCCGTGCAAACACTGCTGCAAATGCTTCCTACCAGGTCAACAGCCCGTGAACCGCTGCTCATTGCTGCTGTGACTATCCAGGACAGTCCCCGTTTTGGATGGCGCGGGCTGATGCTGGATGTAAGCCGTCATTTCTTTTCAAAAGAAGTGATCATGAATTATCTCGATCAGATGGCGAAATACAAATTCAATGTATTCCACTGGCATCTGACCGATAACCAGGGCTGGCGCATCGAGATCAGATCCATGCCCAACCTCACCCGCACCGGTGCCTGGCGTGTTCCCAGGACTGGCTATTGGCGTGGCTTTCAGGCCCCGCAACCTGGGGAAGAAGCAACTGATGGCGGATCCTATTCGCAGGAAGATGTGAAAGAGATCCTGGCTTATGCCGCTGCCAGGTTCATTACGGTGGTGCCGGAGATAGATGTTCCCGGCCATAGCCTGGCTATGATCGCTTCTTATCCTGAGCTGAGCTGCACCAAAACGCCTCAGCAGGTGCTGGCAGGCGATCCATGGAATACCAGCCGCACCAATGTGCTCTGCGTTGGTAACGATTCCACTTATGCAGCACTGGACAAAATATTTGGCGAGCTGGCGGCCTTATTCCCTTCTTCGTATATCCATATTGGTGGTGACGAGGTAACGCGCATGTTCTGGGAAAAATGTCCGGTATGCCAGGATCGCATCAAAAAAGAGAACTTGAAAAGCTCATCGGAGCTGCAAACATATTTCATCAACCGCCTGGCGCGTATCATCGAAAGCAAGGGCAAGCTGCCCATGACCTGGTATGATAAGCTGGAAGGAGGCCTGGTACCAGGAGTGGCGTATATGAGTTGGAAAGATCATAAGGGAGGCATGCTCGCTTCTCAAAATGGCCATAAAGCCGTGATGACGCCTGCTTTTTACACTTATCTCGATTTCTATCAGAATGATCCCGTTTTCGAGAATGGCCCGTTCACCGTTACCCGTCTCAATGCCTGTTATGCTTTTGAGCCCATTGCCGAAGGGGTGAAAGAAGAGAATGTACTGGGAGGGCAGGGAAGCCTCTGGACTGAACAGGTTCCCAATGAGCGTAAGCTGCAGTACATGACCTGGCCCCGTGCCTTCGCCCTGGCAGAAGCGCTCTGGAGCCCGAAAGAGAAAAAGAACTGGGACGATTTTGTGAACAGGATGGAAAAACATTTCCCAAGGCTGGACGATGCGAAGGTGAAGTATGCAACCGGGTCCTATGAGCCCATCGTCTCGGCAAAGAAGAATGCAGACAGCAGTTTCAATATAATCATCAGCACGGAGATCAAAGGACTGGATGTTTTTTATACTTTCGACGATACCATTGTTGACGAATTTTATCCTAAATACAACGGCCGGCCACTGACCATTCCCAAAGGAGCACACCATATCCGTGCACGCTCTTACAGGAACGGACAACCGCTGGGCAGGGAGATCAACCTGGAACTGGCTGATCTCATCAAACGCGCTGCGCGCTGATACAACCACAGACCCTATTACTGTATAATAAACTGAACGCATGAATTTAGCGACGATCGACATTATTATCATTCTCTGTTACCTGGTCACGATTGTTGGACTTGGTTTCTGGATCAGCCGCAAAGCATCCAAGAATATCCAGAGCTATTTCCTGGGCGACAATAATATCAAATGGTACTGGCTGGGCTTCAGCAACAGCTCCGGTATGTTCGATGTGAGTGGTACCGCCTTTTATGTAGCCCTGCTCTTCGTTTACGGATTCAAGGCTGCCTGGCTGCCCTGGCTCTGGCCCGTGTGGAACCAGATCTTCGTAATGGTTTTCCTAGCCATCTGGATCAGGCGCTCCAATGCCATGACCGGCGCCGACTGGATCATCAAAAGATTCGGGGATTCCAAAGGAGGAAGACTGGCGCATATGATCGTAGTGGTGTTCGCTATTGTCAGCGTGATCGGTTTTATCGGGTATGTATTTGTGGGTATCGGTAAGTTCGCTTCCAATATCCTGCCCTGGGACCTGAGCAATCCTTTGCTCACCAGTCAGCAGACCTATGCCTTCATCATCGTTGCTCTCACTACTTTCTACACTGTGAAAGGAGGTATGTACAGCGTAGTGGCCACGGAAGTGCTGCAATACGGCATCCTGCTGGTGAGCTGCCTGCTGGTGGTAACTTACGCCGTGCGCGATGTGGATTACAATGCGCTCCACCAGCAACTGCCACAAGGCTGGAGCAATTTCTGGCCGGAATGGAAGCTGGATGTGGACTGGGGAGCCAATTTCCCGCAGGCCGCACAGAAAGTGTCTGAAGATGGCTTCACCTGGTTCGGCGCCTTACTGATGATGATGGTGGCCAAGGGCATCTTCGCCAGTCTGGCAGGCCCTGTGCCCGGGTTCGATATGCAACGTATCCTCAGTGCCAAGAAACCCAAAGAAGCAGCCATGCTCACCGGTTTCACCAACCTGGTGCTCTTCATCCCGCTCTTTATGATGGTGAGTGCGCTTACCCTGGTAGGCATTCACTACCTGTTGCCGGAATTACAAGGTCAGAGTAAACCTGATTTCGAGATCATATTGAGTCGTGTTGTGGGCGGTTATCTGCCCGCCGGTATCCGGGGTATCGTACTGGCAGGTCTGCTTGCCTCCTTCATGAGCACCTTCTCTGCCTTCGTGAATGCTGCGCCCGCCTACCTGGTGAACGACTTCTACAAAAAATATTTCAAACCCGATGCGCCTCCTGCCCATTACGTAAAATGGAGCTATATCGTTTCCGTCTCCATCGTGCTGGTGGGTTGCATATTCGGACTGTTTGCGAACTCGCTCAGCAGTCTCACCATCTGGATCACCTCAGCCCTCTACGGTGGTTACGCCGCCGCCAACGTGCTGAAATGGATCTGGTGGAGATTCAATGGATACGGGTATTTTGCGGGAATGGTCACCGGCCTCGTAGCCGCTACCTTCGTGCCTTCCTTAATGGCATGGCTAGCCGATAATTCCGAATACAGGGATGTATTTGGAAGTGGTATCGGTACCCTCGTTTCTTTCTTCATCATCCTGGTGTTGAGCATGACGGGCAGCATCGTTGGTTGCTTGCTCACGCCCGCCCCCTCACAACAGGTACTCACCAGTTTCTATACCAATACCAAACCCTGGGGCTGGTGGAAACCGGTACTGAAAATGGTTCAGAAAGTGGATCCCGAATTCCAACCCAACCAACAGTTCAAATGGGATATGTTCAATGTATTGATCGGCATCGCATGGCAGATGAGCATGATCATTATGCCGATACAATTCGTGTTCGGGTACTTCCAGAAAGGATTTATAGCGATGAGTGTTTGGATTGTGACGATGATCATACTTAAGTTTACGTGGTACGACAGGCTCCATATTACCGCTTCGGATTCTTCCATCCCGCTCCGGGATTCTTCCGCAACGGCTGCGGAAACTGCCGGACAGCCTGAAAGTTAGATGAACAGTGGAAGTGAGGGATTTGGCGGTTGAAAATAATTGGGCAGCGAGGCAACAGTTTCCAGGGCCGTTGCAGAAGAACCCTCCGCTGATGGGGTGCGGGTGCAGCAGTTCTTTTTAGGGAATGTGCCAGATGCACTTTATAGATGATTGCTCCAGGCAGGTTACCGAATCCGTCGCTCGCCGCGGGTGCAGCAGTTCTTTTTAAACCAGAAAAGAAGAAAAATGAAACGATATTTTGTATTGATGGGAGTGGTGATGGGCACTTGCTTCGGTGCGATGGCACAGGAGAAGGTAGTGATCGATAGCAGTTACAATAATGGACATTATCAGCATAGGCTGGAGTTTTTCCGTTCGATGCCGGATCAGAAAAAAGAGATCGCTTTTGTGGGCAATAGCATTACCGAGATGGGAGAGTGGCAGGAGCTCCTGCCGGGCAAACCCGTGGTGAACAGGGGGATCAGCGGGGATGTTACCTATGGCGTACTGGCAAGGATCGATGAAGTGCTGAGCTCCAGGCCAGCCAAGATCTTTATCCTTTCCGGCGTGAATGATCTCAAGAGAGGGATCCCGGTGGATACCGTGGCCGCCACTTTTGAACGGATTTTGGTTAAGATGAAGACCGGTTCGCCCAAAACAAAAGTGTATGTGGAAGGCGTACTGCCCGTAAATGAAGGTATGCTGGCTGCACAGTACAAAAAAGTTACAAATACGGTTATTGCAGCACTTAATGAGAGATTGAAAGTTCTTGCTGCGAAATATGGATATACATATGTTGACCTGGCGCCGGCTGTGGCAGATGAAAATGGACAACTGAAAAAAGAGAATACGCAGGACGGCCTGCATCTCTGGCCCGCAGCGTATATCAAATGGGTTCAATTATTGAAAGATCAGGGACACCTCTAAAACTTTACTTTATGAAAAGGATATTTGGGATCAAATGCATGATGGCACTGGGTTTGACAATTGCTTGCGGCGTTGCCGTAGCACAAACAACAGCAACCGAACAGGCACCTAAGATCGATAGCAGCTACAACAATACCTACTACCAGCAACGGATGGAACTGTTCAGGGTACTGCCCGCACAGAAGAATGCCATCCTCTTCCTGGGCAATAGCATTACCGAAAGAGGGCCATGGCAGGAGCTGATCCCGGGAAAACCCGTAGTGAACAGGGGTATCGGAGGTGATAACACTTTCGGTTTGTTGGCACGGTTAGACTCCCACCTGGTGATGAAACCAAAAGTGATCTTCCTGCTGATCGGTATCAACGATATCGGAAGAGGATTGCCAACGGAAGTAAGCGCCAGTAATTATCGCAGGATCGTGGAACGCATCCGCACAGTATGCCCCAAAGCAAAACTGTATATCCAGAGCATCCTGCCCATGAACGAGAAGATCTTATCAGCGGCATACTTAAAAAACAAGAAAGACAAGGTGATTGCGTTGAACAATGAGATCCGAAAGATCGCAGCGGAATACGCACTCACCTTCATTGACCTTCAACCCGTGTTTGCAGATGAGCAGGGAGAACTGCATGCAGACATGACCATCGATGGCATTCACTTACGCCCCGAAGCATATGCGAAATGGGTGGACTATCTGAAAGCCAAAAAATATCTCTAATTGATTGAATCATGCAAATAACAGGTACTTTCCTCGACGAGATCAGTCATGATATCCCCCACCAGAACTGGGGTGAAACAGAATGGAGGCGCGACTTCCAACATATGAAGGCCGTTGGCATCGATACCGTGATCCTGATCCGGAGCGGCTACAGGAAATTCATCACCTACCCCTCGGCATACCTCCTCAACAATCATGGCTGCTACCAGCCACCGGTTGACCTGGTGGATATGTTCCTCCGCATCGCGGATGAACTGGGCATGAATTTTTACTTCGGCCTTTACGATAGCGGCAAATACTGGGATACCGGCGATATGCAGCATGAGATCGATGCCAATCGGTTTGTGATAGACGAAGTATGGCAACGCTATGGACATTACAGATCCTTCAAAGGCTGGTACCTCAGTATGGAGATCAGCCGGAAAACGAAAGGCGCAGCCCATGCTTTCCAAACACTGGGCCTGCAATGCAAACAGGTGAGCAATGGCCTCCCTACGCTTATCTCCCCATGGATCGATGGAAAGAAAGCCGTGATGGCTGCCTCTTCATCGCTCAGCAAAGAGGATGCTGTCAGCATCAAAGAGCATGAGACCGAATGGAGTGAGATCTTCGATGGCATCCGCGGAGCTGTTGATGCGGTAGCCTTCCAGGACGGACATATCGATTACAATGAACTGGACGATTTCTTTGCCGTGAACAAAAAGATGGCAGACAAATACGGCTTGCAATGCTGGACCAACGCCGAAAGCTTTGACCGCGATATGCCCATCAAGTTCCTGCCCATCAAGTTCGAGAAACTGCGGCTCAAACTGGAAGCCGCGCGCAGAGCGGGATACGATAAAGCCATCACTTTCGAGTTCTCACATTTCATGAGCCCTCAATCGGCCTACCTGCAGGCGGGACATCTGTACAACAGGTACAAAGAATATATTGACCAACTTCCAAAATAATCGCATGCTGAAAAAGAGCATATCGTTACTGGTATTTACATTTTTCCTGTTGGTGGCGGTTGCACAACAACAACCCGATAGCCTCACGTATGCCATCAAGGGCGCAGATACGTTGTGGATGCATCATTACAAAGCGGCAGGCCCTGCCAACGGCATGTCCCTGCTGTTTGTGCATGGAGGTTCTTTCACCGGTGGCGAGCCGAAGAACCAACGGCCGATGGCGGAAGGCCTCACCAGGATGGGATACAATGTATTCGTGATCAAATACAGGTTGTATCTCAAAGGAAAGGATTTCGGCTGCGGTATGGCCACTCCGGAAAAGCTCAAAGCCATTCAAACGGCTGTTGACGATGCCATGGACGCCACCTTGTATATTGTAAAGAACGCAGCATCGCTTGATGTGGATACTTCAAAGTTCTTCATCTCCGGTAGCAGTGCAGGAGCAGAGACGGTGCTCAACCTGGTGTTCAATCCCTTCATTACTAAAAAAGATCCGCGATATGATTTCTTCAGCAGGTTCCGGTTCACCGGTGTGATGTCGTTCTCAGGCGCCTTGCTGGATATGAACAGCATCAAAGCTGACAACTGGATCCCTGTATTCCTGATGCATGGTACCAAAGATCAACTGGTGCCTTTCGGAACGGCGGCCCACCGCTTTTGCAGGGCTATCGATCCGGGTTGGATGATGTTCTTCGGATCACATACCATTTACGAATATGCAGTGGCTAACAAAAAGCCATTGGTATTGTACACTTTTCCCGGTGCGGGCCACGAAGTGAGCAATTTCATGTTCCGCCGTTTTGCGGAAATGGACAGCTTCATGCGTGCTGCAGTGGAAAAAAAGAAACTCAAAGCACGCGAAGTGATCATTCAGTCGTCCGCCAAATCCTGATGAAAGTTTTCCATAACAAGCATCAATTTTCATAATCCGTTCAATCAAAGAATCAGATGAAGAGAAATCCCATTCAACTGTACAGGAACAGTCTGGCATTATCCCTGCTATTGGCGGGAGTTGTCGGAAGCGCATCGGCACAATCCCTGCAACCTGCATCAGAACAAGCTTTGCTGAAAGCCAAACAGGGGAGTATTGTAGAGTTGCCCAATTTCTTTTCAGGAAAATTCCAGGATATCCAATACAAGAAAATGGTATTGCCCGGACCACAATATATCATTTCCGACGATCCTGAATATATCCGCATCCCCGAGGCAGTAGCGCTTCGCGAAGCCGTTCAACCCGGTTCTGTTCGTGTGTACATGTACAATGTGAATGGCGTGAAAGAGCCTAAGATGGATCGCCGGATCAATACCGTTATCAAGAATACGGGCAAGCAGAAGATGACCCTTCGCATGTTGAAATATTCTTCCCAGAAACCTACTGCCAATTATTTCCTGGCAGGTAAGCAGGGGCTGGCGGACTATTTCAATGCTGTTCCGGAAACGAAGTCGCGCACCATCAAACCCGGTCAAACCGTGGTATTGGATGAAGCGATGGAAAAAAGGATCGCCAAATATGACGAGCTGGCGCATGGATTCTATGAGTTCGTGATCGATCAACCCGGTGTGATCAGCGTGGTGCAGACATCGCCTGAAAAAGGAACTGTAAAAGCCAGTGAACAACTCGACACTGTGTTGAGCAGCAGGCATTCCAATGCTGGTCGTGGTATCTTTGGCGTGAGCAACTACCAGGTGAATACAACCGAAGTTTTCGATACAAAGAATGGCCCTGCGGCATTGACCATTGCAGATGGCAGCCAGGATCCCTGGGTATTGGGCAAGGATGCGGCTACCGGCAAGATCGCAACCCTGGCCGGGAACTACGGCGTGATCTATAATATCGAAATGAAATGGAAAAGTACCGATGGAAAGGGCCTGGCGCTGGTAACCTGGAATGCGCGCGCAGGTGATAACAAATGGTGCGGCGGCATGGCCAATACCATGGTAGTGAGCGAAGGCAAGTTCAAGGGCGGCGTTATTCAGTTGCCTGTTGATAGGCTCACTACAAAGGCTGCTCCTGAAGCAGTTCTGGTGCAGATCTTCCCGCCAGCAAAGAACGGAGAAGAACAAACGATCAAGATGACTTATTCGCCTCCCGGGGCAAGTTGTTTGCCAACTCCGTTGGTGTTTATTCCGATTGATATGAAAGAGTAATAAGAAAATTAGAAATTGACTGATCTAAGACAAAGCGACCTGCAAAGGCCGCTTTTGTTTTTTAATCAGGGAAGATTATCTTCAATAATAGATGAATTGACTGATTGGCTCAGAAGAGTGAAAAATGAGAAAAAGAAATAAATATAAACAACTGATCATATTCCTGGTAATTGTAGCCTGCATGCTGTACTTCACTATGTTGAGAGACAAGCATAACAGGTCGAAAATGAAGGGAAACCCGGTGCTGATCAACGCCACTATCACTGGTATTGAACAGGTGCCCAGAACCAATGGGCTATATGTAAAATACGCATTTGATCATAAGAGTGGAAGGTATGTAGATAGGGGAAATATTAGTGTGCCCCATCAGGCGAAACAATTTCTGGATACAATTTTGGTTGGACGGAAGATACCGTTGTTGTTCGAGAAGGACAATCCCGGACGACATCTTCTTTTGATCAGGGAACGGGATCTGGATGAGTTTGGATATGCGAGGCCGAATGAACTTCTCAGGGTGTATCAGATCATCGATAGCCTGGAAGGATATCCAGTACGTGCTGCAACTATCAGTGATGCGCTCAGTAATTTCCTGGACACTGTACGTATCAGCTCCGTTTCTGGTGCTGATACGGCCCTTGTCCTATTTTTGTACAGAAATTACCTGAACTACCAGTTTGCCGATCAGAGAAAGGAATATGCAGAGTGGATCCTTTCCCGGGATCATTTATTAACGCTATTCAAATCCCTCTTTAAACAGAAGCCCGATTGGGGTACTCGCTTGAAGAAGATCGACTATAACGCCTGGCTATTTTATGATCGATCCGTATCGGAAATGATGTCAGACTTCAATGATTATAAGAGTGTGAGCTCCTTTCCAGCAACGGAATTCTTATTCAATATGAGGAATGAGAC
>JAGIAP010000069.1 GCA_017744805.1 Chitinophagaceae bacterium
CCCAGGTTGTAGATCATGTTCACAGACAACCCAAAATCCCTGTATTGGAATATATTGGAAAAACCGCCATTGTATTTTGGTTGGTAAGTGCCGGCATACACCATATCATTGGGTTTGGCAACGCCTGCTGCCTTGGTAACTGTTTTATCGGAAAGCCGAATCTGCGGATCACCCAAAGCATCTAGCCCCGCAAATGGATAAGCGAAGATGGCAAAGGCTGAATAGCCTTTTACAAATGAATTATTGATCAACTGACCTCCTGTTGTAATAGCTGTTGCAGGTGCCAGTTCTGTGATCTTATTTTCATTGTAGGCAAAGACGAGCATCGAGCTCCAGCGGAAATCTTTAGTGGAAATGTTGACGGATTGGATCCTTGCCTCGATACCCTTATTAACAATGTCTCCCAGGTTCCCGGTGATCTGAGTATACCCCGTAAAAGGATTTACAGGTTGATTACCGATAAGGTCCGACGTATGTTTATGATAAACATCCAAAGATCCCTGCAAACGGCGGTTCAACAAAGAAAAATCCAATCCGAGATTGATGGATCTGGTAGACTCCCAGGACAGGTTTTTGTTGGCAGGTGTAGAAACATATAATGTCACTGGTCCAAGAATGGTGCCGGGCGATAAGATGTCATAAGAAGCAGCGCCAGGTGGTATCGGAGAATTACCGGTAACCCCATAGGTTGCCCTTAGTGTCAACTGATTGATCCATCTGGTATCTTCCATGAAACGTTCCTGACTGAGGAGCCAGGCTCCGCCTGCACTCCAGACTGGTCTGCTTTGAGCCGACTTATCTTTACCAAACAAATTAGATTCATCGGACCTGATACTTGCATTCAATGAATATTTGCCATCATAAGTGTAGGCGGCATTCCCATAATAAGAGGTAAAGCGCGTTTCTGTTTCTGATTCTTTGTACGAATCATTCAATATAAAAGAGCTGGACGAATAAAAAGTATTCGTTCCTGTACCACCAGCCTTGGCAACTGCTTCCCAGTTGATATTAGAATAAGTCAGTAATTGTGGATCATATCCCCTGACAGTGGTGGAAATATTATTGGTACGCTGATTTTGGGCTTCCTGACCTGCCAGTAAGGTGATCTGATGCTTGCGATCATTCCAGGCATTATCATACACGAGTTGATTGCGTATTGTCCAGTCACGTTGGTTACTATTCGTTACTGCGTATTTTGCTCCATCTTTTGGCAAATAATAAGTGACAGGGCCGCCGGTAGTGGAAGGAATGGCGAACATGGCCGCTTCAGCCCGAACAAAATAACTGCTGGCTTCGTCATAAAGGGTTGTTTTATTATTTCCTTTGATCAAACCATAGACACCTTCAAAACGCAATCCTTTGAACAGGTTAATAGAAGCCCCTCCGGTGATACGTGCCAGGAACCCGTCGGACCTGGTTTCTCCATAATTGTATTCATCCATCGGGTTGTATGCAAGATTGATCCCTCCTCTTGTTTCATACACTTTTCTCAAGGAGTCAGTCCTTACCAGATGGTTCATAGAAAGATTGTTCCCTGCATTGTCTTTGAACATCACATAAGGCAGGAAACGGTTGTCAGGAGCAATCGCTCTTTTAAAACTGGTAAGGGTATTGGTAAGATCGGTGATCAGGAAGAACTGCAAATTTTTGTTGATGGACAAGTCCTGCCTCAGGTTCGCTTTGAAAGACCTGTTGGAAGCGCCTGGCGTGGAGCTCATGGTATTGGTATAGGCCAGGGATCCGTAAAAGCTATGTACCTGTCCACCTCCCCGGATCGAAATGGTTTGATTGGACAACATCCCATTTCGATACCACAGATCTTTTATTTGCTGAACATTGTTGAGGGATGCCAGACTATCCAGTTTTGCATTGGCAGTGGGAGCATCGATCAGACCACGATACTGATCATAGAGAATCTGATCATGCGGATGAACAGGCCCTAGAGCAACAATCGTACTCCACAGGTTGGCCACGGGGTTGAAAGTTTCTTTGGCTGCCTGAATGAATTGTCTGCTATTCAGCACCGGGAAATATTCAATATCCGGTTTCCCCTGAAAACTCATGAAACCATCATAATCTATCGTAAGCTTATTGGCCTTCCCTCCTTTTTTTGTTGTGATCACGATCACACCGTTCGATGCCCTGGATCCCCAGATGGACGCTGCGGTGGCATCCTTCAATACCGTTATATCCTCTACATCGTTGGGATTGACAGAGGATATATCATTCATTTGGATACCATCAACAACATACAACGGTGCGGTTGCGCCTTTGATGGAAGTAAGCCCGCGGATGAGCAATGGATTGGAAGCGGCTGCCGGGGAACTATTTACAGTCAATCCGGGAACCAGGCCGTCCAGACGTTGCAGAATATTCATGCTGGTAGATCGGTTCCGAATGGTTTGCATATCAGGCTTTGAAAATGCTCCTGCACTTCTTTCCCTGGAAATGGTTTGGTAACCTGTGTTGACAGTCACTTCTACAGCATCGAGCCTGGTGTCGGTTGTGTTCAGGGTAATGGTCAGCGATCCGGCATCCAACAGGGATCTGGTAACTCTTGTGGAGCTTGTCTCCATACCCACATAAGACACTTGCAGTATATCCCCCTCATTGGCCGAAAGGTCAACCATACCTTGCGCATCTGTTAGAGTAGAGATCTTGCTGGCTTTCACAATAACCGAAGCACCGGGCAGGGGATTGCCATTACGATCGACGACCCTGATCCTGATGACGCTTACAGGAGACAGGGACAGATGGATTTTTCCCGGTGAAGTTATTGAGGGTTGTTTAGGCGAAATAAATATGGTCTTATCCGATAAGGAATATTCCACTGGCTGATCCTTAAAGATAATCGCCAGAACATCCTTTAAAGGCATATTGGTTACCTCCAGCCTGATAGTTTTTCGATTGGAAAGTAGCTCCCTGTTGCCAAAAACTACAAAGCCTGTCTGCTTCTTAATGGCCGTAAAGATCTTTTCAATGGTAAGGCTCCTTCCTGAAATGGAGACGTTCTGGGCGGTTCCTTCTCCATGAACCGAGAGTAGGGTTACAAACAGAAAAAAAGAGAGCAATCTCATAATTTTCATCATTTTGGCTGGTAGCCTGAGTTCGCTTTTTCCCAATCGGGCCCACGAGATGGCCCCCAGGGGAAACGCCAAACTACCAATAGCAGTTTTTTGCATAAATTGTGAACGGTTTTGGTTGCTAAAAATGGATTACACACTCATTCAAAACAGCCTGACCATCGCCGGAGGTGGTGAGAACACTTCCGGTTTTGTTTTTCAGTCTGCTCTGATAATCTCTGGCTTCATGCATACACTTATGGATCGATGCATGTGTGGCCAGCATATAGACAAGGAAGGATAAGTTCAGTGGTATAGAATATCTATGGCAAGATGATCAGCTTTTTCCCTTCGAGTGTATGATGAACACCCATTCTCTCCATAGCAGTCAATAATTCATTGAGTGTAACACCTCTCGATATCTCTCCGGTAAGTTCAACGCTGGGTATCCCATGGGGATAAATAACTTCGATATCATACCAACGTTCTAACTGATGCATCAATTCTGCCAATGAAACATCTTTGAAATTGAACAAACCGTTTTTCCAGGCCAGTATTTTTTCTACATCTGGATTGTTGATGATCTTGAACCCACCATTCTTTGGGTTTCTGGTATTGCTCACAGCCTGGACCAACTGGGCTTGCTGACCCGGCTTCAAGGTAATTGTCATTCTATCTGAATCATTGCTCACCGGGTATAACGCAGTCACTTGTACAGCGCCCGACACGAGCGTTGTACTTAGCATTTCCTCATTGTCATAAGCATTGATATTAAAATGGGTGCCCAATACTTCCACTTCCATCTGTTGATTCACACTGATGCGAAAAGGCATTTCCTGGTTTTTGGCTACTTCCAGGTAAGCTTCCCCTTTCACCTCAACACGGCGTTCCTTTCCGTTGAAAGTTGTAGGAAATCTAATAGAGCTCGCAGCATTCAGCCAAACCTTAGTCCCGTCGGGAAGCAACAATCGGAAAATTCTGCCCCGGGGGGTGGACATTATGTTGTAGGAGGCTTGTTTTGCTTTGCCTTCATATATGAGTTGCCCGTCAACCACTTTTGCCCTGGAGCCATCAGTCAACAACACCTGGCCATTGTGTATGGAATCCAAAGACACCAGGGAGCCATCGGCTAAAGTAAGCAAGGCCCCTTCTTTACCAGGATGCACTTCGGTGACAGATACTACAGGTTCCGGTGCATAATTATCCTTATTATTGGTCATCCAGAAATAAGTACCCACACCCAGCATGATGACGATCGATGCAGCTACCCATATCCAACGATGCATAAAGCCTGCCTTATGCACAGTTGGGTGAATGGGCTTCAGGTGTTCTGATGGATTCGTCGCGGACAGCTTGTCTGCAGTTACAATGTCGTTGGCTATACTCTCCCATTTCGCCCTGTCAAATGACAGATCCGTTACCGGAGCTGAAAATTGTGCATGTACCCACTCAGCCAGCATGCCCGTCTCATCCTCATTTATCAGCCGGGTCAATTCTCTGAAATCGGCTGGCGTAGCCAGATCGCTTTCAATCTTCTGGATAATTTGCTGAACTTCCGGTGTGCTCATGTTGGTTCATTTAAACAGGACATTCCTATAGCAGACTTCAGTTATGCTGCCTGGGTACTATTGCCCCTAAAAAAAATCTGAAAAAAATATGACCAGGGTAATTAAAGGGTAACCTGACTGAATGATCACCTCCCTGATTGTTTGAAGCGCATTTCTCATGGTATTCTTCACTGTTTGCAAGGATATTCCTAATTCTTCCGCCACATCCTGCAAGGATTTCCCTTCGTTGCGGACCAGCCGATAGATCTGTTTTTGCCTTTCCGGCAATTCATTGACAGCAGCAGCCACCAGATCTCTTAATATTTTGTAATCAAGTTGCTCCTCAGTATGCTGATCAACCTGCTGATATCGACCTGAAAGAGCCACAACCCGCTCTACTTGTTTTTTCTCTTTACTGAGAAAGGTCGCCATCGAATTATAAGTAACCCGTAAAACCCAGGATCGAGGGTTTTCTATATCCGGAAGCTTATCGCGGTAAATCCAAATCTTCATGAAGACCTCCTGTACAATGTCATCAGCAGCCTGAGAGCTCTTCACCAATTTGCGGACAGTAGGAAGTAAAAAAGGAATGTATATTAAAAATAAATCCTTGTAGGCCTGTTCATCGCCTTCTGCAATTTTTGCGAAAAGGCTGCTTTCATCATATTGTTGGTTAATAGGCAAATTGAAATCCGGGATTTGATCTGCGCCGCAAACTATGGCAATTTTTCCAAAACTTGTCCATACGCTATTCCTTCGCCAATATTCAAATGCAGCCAAAGAATCAGGAATTGTTGGTCAATGAGCTGACCTACCATATTCTAAAACTTCATTACTTTTACTGCTTAACCCTGATTATTGGCGATCCGTTCAACATACAACGAAAAAGAACTGCTGCTGAAATTATCAAAAGGTGATCAAAAAGCTTTTCAGACCATCTATGAATCTCACTTCGACTCGATCTATAATTATTTGCTCAAATTCACAAAGAATCCCGCTGCCACTAAAGATCTTGCCCAGGATCTGTTCATCAAGATATGGGAAATGAAGGAGCACCTGCAGGTGGAAACCTCACTAAGTGCCTACCTCTACCGGATGGCCAGGAACAGGGCACTGAACCTGCTGTCGCAGATCGCGCTGCACGATACCATCAAGGATGAGATCCAGCACCGCAGCCTGCTGGGGCTCGACCGGCCACAATTGATCGATCAGATGGACTGGGCCCAATACGAGCGGTTGCTGCATCAGGCCATCAGGGAGCTGCCGCAACAAAGGCAGCAGGCTTTTCTACTCTGCCGTGTACAGGGCAAAACCTATGAAGAAGCGGCTTCTGCCATGCAGATCTCGCGACATACCATTAAGGAACATCTCTCACTGGCAGTGAAGTCCATCAAACAATTCCTGAAAGAAAAAGGTGATATCGTGCTGATGCTGGCATGGATCCTGGCCAGTTGAAATTTATTTTACTGACCATCCCCCCACTTATTTTGCTCAACTGTCATACCCCTTAGAATGTGATTATGAAACACGCTGACTTACTTCAAAAATACTTAGACGGCTCTATTTCCCCAGCGGAAATGGATGAACTGTTCACCTATATAAAGAACAACAGCGATGCCGGTACCGGCTTTGAGAACATACTGGAAGCAGCGTTCAACCAATCATACAATGAGGTGCCCGCTCTCTCGCGCAAAGAACATGGCGAGATCCTGGAGAAGATGTTGAGCAATATAGAGCAGCCATCGATAAGCATCATTCCGGTTCACCGGGTACATTTCATGCGCAGGTGGGGATGGGCTGCAGCAGCAGTATTGATCACGATGGTTGCCGGTACTTATTTATGGTTTTCCAAACCATTGAGCCCCGGTCCCGCAAAAACGCAGCAGGAAATGGCCATCAATACTGCGCCCGGTAAAAAAGGAGCTTTGCTCACCCTGGCTGATGGCAGCCAACTCGTGCTTGACAGTGCCGGCAATGGAGTGATCGCTCAGCAGCCCGGAGCCGATATATCCCTTCAGAAAGATCAGCTTCACTACCAGCAGCAGGACAACAAAACGAGCAATGCCGGTACAGCATTCAATACGGTGAGTACGCCGCGTGGCAGACAGTACCATGTTACCCTGCCCGATGGCACCAGGGTTTGGCTCAATGCCGCCAGCAGCCTTCATTTTCCGGTGCAGTTCCCCGAACAGGAAAGAACGGTGACGCTAACCGGTGAAGCCTATTTTGAAGTGGCAGCAAATACCAAAGCTCCTTTCAAAGTGATGGGCGGTAACCAGGAAGTGACTGTTCTCGGCACCCATTTCAATATCAGCGCTTATGATGATGAAGCGGCGGTGAAAACCACTTTGCTGGAAGGCCGCATAAAAGTTTCTCCTTTATCCAATCCAACCTTATCCCGGATACTTCAACCGGGGCAACAGTCGATCGTTCAACCCGGTCAACTGAATGTTTCCACCAATGCAGACCTCCAGGATGTGATCTCCTGGAAAAACGGACAGCTATCCATGAAAAACCTCGACGTGAAAGCACTCATGCGCCAGATCAGCCGCTGGTATGATGTGGATGTAGTGTATGAAGGCCCGCTTACCGAACGTCATTTCGGCGGCATCATTGATCAGAGCATATATCTGAGCAATATCATCGAAGTGCTGGAAGCAGGTGGTATCCGTTGCCGCCTGGAGGGAAAGAAACTGTTCGTCTCCTCAAAATAGTTTACAATAAAAAATCATATACAGGTCTAAGAAAAAGAAACACTAAACCCATAGCAAAATCTGCATAAAAAAAGCCAGGAGCGCTCTAACCTGCTCCTGACCGGGATCGCTTTGCAGCGACTATGTTGGGCTTTGCTTTAAACAATGCATTCGCGAAAACGACTGTCTATTTTAAAACCACAACTACCCCAAAGCTAATGAAAGTATCAGCTTTATGCAAAAGCATGGTGCCGACCCTGCATTTGCATCACCAACATTACTTGTACTGCTTCCGGCAATTTGTCTGTTCAGTAAGACGGACTGTTTTCAGGAAGCAAATTTTACTGCTTATGAGACTCAGTATTTTCTTATTGCTTATAGCCTCCCATGTGTGCGCCGGCACCTTTGCTCAGAAAGTGACACTGAAAGCCAGGGATATCACGCTGGCACAGGCTTTCAATAGCATCAAGCAACAAACAGGCTATTCATTTTTCTGGGACCAGCAATTGCTGGACAAGGCCCCACTGATCAGCATTTCTGTGACCGATGTGCCCATCACCGAAGCACTGGACAAGGTGCTGAAAGGATTACCACTCACCTATGAGATCAAAGGGAAGATCGCTTTTATCACAGCCAAAAACACTGCTGTGCTTCCTCCTGGCACTACCGTTCCTCCTGATGCCAATTATGATGTTTCCGGTACCGTGAAGGACGAAAAAGGGAATCCTCTGCAGGGAGCTTCGCTGAGGTTATTGCCCTTCAATCAACAACAGCAAACCAATGCTGCCGGTGAATTCAGGTTCAACAATGTGCCGGAAGGGACCTACACGCTTGAAGTAAGCTATATCAGCTTTGCCACTTTTACCAGAACGCTGGTAGTGGCAAATAAACATATGACTGTAAATGTAGTGATGAAGCCTTCTGATGAAATGCAGGAAGCAGTTACTATAAGCACAGGTTACCAGAACATCGATAAGAGAAAACTTACCGGAGCCGTTTTCACCCTGAAAGGGGAAGAGATCAACCGCGCCGGTGCTGTTAACATCGATGGGCTGCTGCAGGGCAAGGTGCCTGGCCTGTCTGTGATCACCAATTCAGGAAGTCCCAGCGCCACCCCTACTCTTCGCATCCGCGGCAACTCCACGTTTGTAGGCAGTGGTACACCGCTCTGGGTGGTGGATGGATTGATCCAGGAAGATCCTGTAAACCTTACTCCATTGCAAACGGATATCGTTCTGAGCCAGGCGCGCACCGCCAATTTCAGCATCATCGGCAATGCCATTGCAGGGGTGAATCCGAATGACATAGAAAGCATCAGCTTCCTCAAAGATGCGGCTGCTGCAAGTATCTACGGCGCAAGAGCTGCCAACGGAGTGATTGTAGTAACAACACGTCGCGGCAAAAGCGGAACCACCTATTTCAACTATAACGGGGATTTTGGCTTCACGGCGCGCCCTACTTACAACAAGCTCAACCTGATGAACTCGAAGGAAAGGATCGATGTATCCCATGAGATCATCAAAGAGAACCTGCCATATGCTGCAGCCCCCTTCCCTACCTCTTATGAAGGGCTCGTGTACAAATTATGGAACCGCGAGATCACACAAGCTGAATTTGACAAACAATCAGCCGCATTGCAATCCATGAACACCAACTGGTTTGACCACCTGTTCCGCAATGCCTTCAACCAGAACCACCAGATCAGCATAGCAGGCGGAGCCCCGCGCAATACTTATTATGCATCGCTCAGTTATGACGATTCCAAGGGATCCGCCATTGGTGACGATCTCACCCGGTATGCCGCATTACTTCGGCTCAACCTGCAACCTACCGACAGGTTGAAACTGGATTTCAAAATGAATGCCTGGCTGCGCAGTGCAAAAGGATTCTATACAATCAACCCCTACGATTATGCAATAAGCACCAGCCGGGCGCTGCATCCTGATTCCACCTATCCTGTGATCAATGCCAATATCGGCTCCAATGATTTCACCACCACAGCGCCGCTCAATTTCAATTTCATCAACGAGCGGAAACAAACAGGCAATACTTCAGACAACAAAGGTGTACAGGGTATCCTCACGCTGCAATACAGGATCCTGAAAAATCTTCAATTCGAGTCTGTAGGTGGCATCAGTTACCAAAATACGGAATCCAAACAATGGGCTTCTGAAAACTCCTTCCATATCGCTAAACTCCGCGGATATAATTATGGATCTGTGATCCCCGGTAGCGATGCTGAGAAGTCTTCCCTGCTGCCTTTCGGTGGCATCCTCAATTATTTGAGCGCCAATAACACTACCTGGACATTGCGCAACAGCCTTACCTGGTCCAAATCTTTGTTCAATGGTGCACACCTGCTGTCGTTGTATGGAGGACAAGAGCTTCGTTCAGTGATCAACAAAGGATATGCAACGGAAGAATGGGGTTATTTCCCGGACAGGGGCAAAAGAATTTCTTACGATCCGCCAGCGGGCCTTACCAGCAGTTCGCTCAGACCTGCCATGCCCATCGTAACGGACAATGTTCAGAATTATCTCTCCTGGATCGCCAATGCTTCTTACAGCATCGACAGTAGATACATTTTCAATGCTGGCCTGCGCACCGATGCCAGCAACCGGTTTGGACAATATACCAACAATCGCTTTCAGCCAGCATACAGTCTTTCAGCTCGCTGGAATATTGCAGAAGAGGATTTCCTGTTCAACAACAAGATCATCTCCATGCTCAATCTGCGTGCTTCTTACGGCGTGCAGGGTAATGTAGTAACAGCGGTTGGGCCAGATATCATTGCCTACTATCCTACTTCCGGACAGGACAGGCTGATCGATCCCCGTTCTTCCCAGTACCTGCTTCGTCTGCGCAGCCTCGGATATCCCGATCTGCGTTGGGAGAAGACCTATCAACTGAATATCGGTGTGGATGCAGGCATCCTGAATAACCGTGTGAACCTGGTGGCAGACTTCTATAGAAAAGACAGCCGTGATTTGCTGCTGCTGATGAACCTGCCATTTGAATTCGGCTACACCGGGCTCGGTGGACAGAACAATGGCGATGCCCTTACACAGGCGCCTCCCGCCATGTATGTGAATGCTGCCAGAGTGACCAACTATGGTATCGAAGGAAGGATCGAAGTAGTGCCCGTTCGCACTAAAGAATGGGATTGGTCAATTGTCGTCAATGTTTCACGCAACGCCAATAGAGCCGCGTCAACCGGTAACCGAACCAATGAGATCGATTTCCTGATGGGCAATGCAGTAGTGAATGGAAAAGCTGCCAATGGCCTGTGGTCCTATTCATTCAAAGGACTGAATCCTGTGAATGGATTACCCATGTTCAACAATATGGACCTGGGAGACAAGCCAACCGCTTACAAGAAGAACCCGGCCAACTTCCTGGTGTATTCAGGCAAGAGCATTCCGGACCTGACAGGTGGCATTCAAACACAGGTCCGTTATCAGCGTTTTCAGTTCATGGCTGGCTTCTCCTATAGCCTGGGAAGCGTAAGAAGACTGAATCCTTTGTATGGAAGAACCTTCAATGGCCCGCGTTCTGCTCCACAACCTGAAGTGAATCTCTCCAAAGAGCTCGTTAACCGTTGGCAGAAACCCGGTGATGAAGCGCATACCAATATTCCGGTACTCACCAACAAAGGCGATAGCAAAGACCAGTGGTATCTGTTGCCCAATGGCGGCAGGGCATGGGCCTACTGGATGTATGAAATGAGTGATGCAAGAATTGTGAGTGGCGATTTTCTTCGTTGCACCAATATGAGCCTCTCCTATGCATTGCCGGAAAAATTACTGCAGGCATACAAAGTGAAGAATGCTTCGGTAATGGTGAGTGGCAACAACCTGTTTGTTATTGCAGACAAAAAACTCAATGGACAGGATCCTGAAACAGTTGGACTGGGTGCTGCGGCATTACCTATCCTGCCATCCTGGTACCTGAGCGTAAAACTGGGATTTTAGTAAACAAACAATAATCATCAGCAATCAATCATACTGAAATGAATTACAGAATTATCATACCACTCGTTCTCGCTACTGTTGTGGGGCTCAGCTCCTGTAAGAAGTTCCTGGAGGAACAAACGCAGGACCAACTGGTACCCAAAAGCACCCGCGATTATAGTGAGATGTTATTTGGTGATGGATATCCCAGGACACTGGACCCCATGGTGATCAGCACCTTCCTGATGGACGACGATGTTTCGAATTACACAGACAAAACCTACGGGGATAGGCCCGACTACCTCAATGATGTCAATACTATCATCGATGTATATGCGTGGCAGCCTGATTTTTTTGAACAACTGAACAGCCGTGGCGTACCTGGCATGCGTGACTACAATAGCTGGTACACGTACTTCTCCAAGATCTCTGCCTGCAATATCGCCCTGCAGAACGCGGATAACTCCATTGGAACACAATCTGAGATCGACAATCTGAAGGGAGAAGCGTATACCCTTCGGGCCTATTACTATTTCATGCTGGTGAATCTGTATGGCCAGCCTTACAATGCAACCGGATCGGATCGAACCAAAAATCCGGGTGTGCCCATCATCCTTTCCCCTGATTTCAGGAATGAATATTACAAAAGGGCCAGTGTGGATGAGGTATACAAACAGATCGTTTCCGATCTGAATGCCGGTATTACACTACTGGAAAAAGAAAAAAAGATCACTACCATTTACCGGATCAATTACAAAGCTGCCCACCTGCTGGCCTCCAGGGTATTCCTGTACATGGAAGACTGGGATAAGAGCATCGAGCACGCCACCGCTGTATTGAATGTACAGAGCTCACTGCTCCAGCTCAATGGTTGGGGTACTCCCAATGCCGGTAACAAACCCATCATCACCGCTACCAATGTTGAAGCGATCTGGGCTTATAGTACCACTAATATCATGAGCGTGATAAAATTCGGCACTTCCAGCGGACAAGTGAAGTTCATGCTGGCACAAGACCTGCTGGATCAGTATGCTTCGGACGACCTTCGCAAATCGATCTACTCGATCCCCAAGCTCAACAGCAGCTACCCCGCAGACCTGGGAAAATGGCCCTATGCCATCTCCCCTTCTGCTCAGCCTTATCCGCATCTGTTCAGGGTTTCAGAAGCCTTCCTCAACCGGGCAGAAGCCTATATCCAGAAATTCAGGAAGGGAGATGCCGCAGCCGGACAGGCTGCTATCGACGACCTGAACACCTTGCGCAAATCAAGGATCAACAGCGCCACCTATGCTGATTGGACAGTCAGCAATGCTGATCAGATGCTGACAGACTGCCGTAATGAACGCAGACGCGAGCTTTTTCTCGAGAACCACCGCTGGTTCGACCTGCGTCGCTACGGCATGCCTGCAATCGAACATGTGCAATATACCGGCACTACCACCAGGGTGAAATGGCGACTGGAAGAAAAGGACCTGCAATATGTATTACCGATCCCCGGCATCGTATTGCAGCAAAACAACCTGCTGGAGCAGAACCCGCTAGCCCCACGCAGGCAGTCTACACCACTGTAAACCTATTTACTGGTATGATTAAAAATTCAATAATGCAAGCAACATCATATTCAAAAAATATCGCTTCCTCATTACTGGCTATGCTGGCACTGATAATGCTGCTGACCGCCAGTTGCAAGAAAGAAGCAACACCTGTAGCCGATAATAACAAGCCGCCATTCTATTCCCTGCCACAGGGAAATCATCCATACGACAACCAGATCGTGGATTTCAATAAGCAGTACGGTAGTTTTATCCTGTACAAATTCGATAAAGGCGATTATACCTGGAACCTCACTTCTTCCTTCAACCTGTATGCAACGCAACCGGATGAAAGTAAAGTACCGGATGCCATGAGCTTTCTGTTCGATTATATATTCGCCAACTACTCGGAAAATTCGTTGAAAAAATTACTGCCTTACAAGATCATTCTGGCTGGCGGCATGTATACGCTCAATCCAAATGTGAGCGGTGGTTTGGATACGTTATGGACCAGCCCTGTACTGGTCACCAATGGTTTCAACTTTGTAACCCTGGCAGTGGCAGACACCATCACCAAAATGACGCCCGATACTAAAAAGCTGCTGCGCGCCAATTTCAATTTCTATCTGTGGAAACGGGCACTGAGCCAACAAGCGATTGAGTACCCTCCGGGTTTCACCACACTGATCAACTACAGCGGGGCGAACCCCGGCACGTATAGGGATTATGGGATGCTCGGCATGTTCCCACTATTCACCGCCAATCAAAGCTGGTGGACGCCGGTAGAAGACATGCTGTATTATGTGAGGGAGATCACTTCCAAAACGTCTGTACAATTTGCCAATACTTACCTCACCACCGCGGCTGATCCGAAAGGATTGATCCGGAAAAAATACGACATGATCACCAGTTATTACAAAACCAGGTATGGCCTCGATCTGCAAGCCATGGGTGATGCACAATAACAGCTACCAATAATAATACAGAACAGAGCATTCGTATAAGCATACAATAATCTCCATACAAATGAATGAATCAGTAGTCAGGGTATCAAACCTGTCGCACCGGTATAGTGTGCAATGGGCAGTGCATGATGTAAGTTTTGAATTGACACGCAATGGCATCTATGGACTGCTGGGCGCCAATGGCGCCGGAAAATCCACCATCATGAATATCATGTGCGGTGTATTGAAGCAAACGCAAGGAGATGTATTCATCAAAGGCATCAGCCTGGGCGAACATCCGGTGGAAGCCAAGAAACATATCGGCTTCCTGCCGCAACAACCTCCGCTGCAAATGGACCTCACTGTAGAAGAATACCTGATCCATTGCGCCAATATCCGGCTGATGCCCCCCTCAAAGGTGAAGCCGGCGGTTGGGGAAGTGATGGAAAAATGTAAAGTAAGCCATTTCAGCAAGCGTCTACTGCGCAATCTCTCCGGCGGCTACCAGCAACGGGTGGGCATTGCGCAGGCCATTATCCATAAACCTGATTTTGTGGTGTTGGACGAACCTACGAACGGACTTGATCCCAACCAGATACTCGAAGTACGTGGGCTGATCAGAGAGATTGCAGAAGACCGCACAGTAGTGCTATCTACGCATATTCTGCAGGAGGTTCAGGCACTCTGCGATAATATCTGGATGATCAATGAAGGAAAGGTGGTATTCACCGGGGCCATGGATGAGTTTGACAATTATATCAAACCCAGCACCCTGGTGATCACCCTCGCTTCTCCTCCTCCAATAACCGACCTGCAATCGATACCTGGTGTGGTCAACGTGGAAGAGCTGGGGCTCACCCGATTCCGCGTTGAATTCACCGATGCGCAGGAAGTGACCGGCCGTATCGTGGAAGCCAGTGTATACAAGGGCTGGAACCTGATGGAGATTGCCGTAGAAAAAAATTCACTCGACAGCATTTTCTCTGAATTATCAAAAAAGAAAGCGAAGCGGTAAGAAGAGCTGTAAACAAGAACCCAAAATGAGAACGACATACAAAATTGCGAATACAGAATTACAGGTACTGTTCTATTCACCGGTGGCCTGGTTGATATTGATCATTTTTACGTTTCAGTCGGGCTTTCTATTCTGTGAAAGCTATGATTCGATGGTACAAAAACAGGAACTTGGCTGGCAGTTGTACACCGCCACCCTCAGCACTTTCGGCGGATTTGCCGGACTGTTCACCAAAGTGCAGTCCTATCTTTTCCTGTACATCCCGTTACTGACGATGGGCGTGATGAGCCGTGAGCTGGGCAGTGGTTCCATCAAACTGTTGTACTCTTCTCCGCTGACCACCAGACAGATCATACTGGGCAAATACCTTGCCCTGGTGATATTCGGGCTGGTGCTGATTGCGATACTGGCTGCATTTGGTGTGTATGCAATTTTCACCATCAACCATGTTGACATTCCACTTATCCTGAGTGGACTGCTGGGGCTGTTCTTGCTGATCTGCGCCTACGCTGCCATTGGCCTGTTCATGTCGTCACTCACTTCCTATACAGTAGTGGCCGCCATGGGCACCCTGGCCATTTTTGCACTATTGGGTTACGTGAAAGAAGTAGGCCAGGATATTGAGTTCGTGCGCGATATCACTTACTGGCTGGCGATCTCAGGCCGCTGCGAAACATTCATCAATGGAATGATCACTAGTGAGGATGTATTGTATTTCCTCATTGTGATCTGCCTGTTTGTGGGACTGAGCATTTTCAAACTACAGGCTGGCAGGCAGAAGCGATCTCCCTCTGTTACATTCGTGAGGTATGCGGCCATCTTTGCAGCAGCCATCATGCTGGGTTATTTCAGTGCCAAACCTTCGCTGAAAGGATACGTGGATGTTACCCAAACCAAGATCAACACGCTCACCAGGAGCAGTCAGGACGTGGTGAGCAAACTTACAGACGGCCTCACCATCACCTCTTATGTGAACATGCTAGAACCCAATTATCATATAGGGTTGCCACAGTACTACAAAGCGGATGTAGACAGGTTCAAGAATTATATCAGGTTCAAACCTGAGATAAAAATGAAGACCGTTTATTATTATCACCAGGCAGAGAATGAACAGTTAGATAAACAATTCCCGAAGCTCAATGCACAACAGCGGATGGATACCCTGAGAAGGATCCAGAATTTCAAATTCGATATCCATACCTATGATGAGATCAAAAAGGAAGTGGATCTCGAACCGGAAATGTTCCGCTTCATCCGTGTGCTCGAAAGGGAGAACGGTACAAAAACTTTCCTGCGTGTATTCGACGACAATATGCGCTTACCTACTGAAGCGGAGATCACGGCAGCCTTCAAACGGCTGGTGATGAAACTGCCCGTGGTAGGTTTCCTGAGTGGTCACGGTGAACGCCCGAGTGATGGCAGGCAGGATCATGGTTACAGCATGATTGCACAAGACAAGACCTTCCGTTATGCCCTGATCAATCAGGGATTCGATTTTAAGAATGTAACCCTCGATAAAGAAATACCGGAGGATATCAGGATACTGGTGATCGCTGAGGTAAAAACGGCGTTGAGCCCGGAAGAAATGGAGCGCCTGAACAGGTTCATCGCCAAAGGTGGCAATCTGTTGATTGCCGGCGAACCCGGCCGGCAGGCATTCATGAATCCAATCACTGAACCGCTGGGCGTGAAATTCCTTCCCGGAACACTGGTAAAGCCTTCGGAAAAATTCTCCACCGATCTGTTGGTGATGGATCCTACCAGGGAGGCAGTTGACTTCTCTTACTATTTCAAGAGCATGAATAAACTCGGGGCAGTAATGACCATGCCAGGTGCGGGCGCACTGGAGTTCAATGCAGGCAAAGGTTTTGAAGCCACTACCCTTTTCCGGACCGATTCAACCGGCAGTTGGAATGAACTGGAAACGACCAATTTCAAGGACGACTCTGCCCGCCTGAATACTTCGGCAGGGGAAGTGATGCAATCGCTGCCTACCATGCTGGCGCTGAAAAGAAAAGTGAATAACAGGGAGCAGAAGATCATCATCACCGGTGATGCGGATTGGCTCAGCAATGGCGAGTTGGGCATGAACCGCAAGAATGTGAATGCAGGGAATTTTGCTGTGCTCAATGCTTCTTTCTTCTGGATGTCAGACGGTGAAGTGCCTATCGATATGCGTCGTGATCCCTACCCCGATACCAGTTTGAGTGTAGGCAAGAAAGGATGGGCCATCTCTTCAATTTTGCTGAAATGGATATTCCCCGCTTCGTTGATCCTAACCGGTTTGTTCATCTGGATCCGCCGCAGGGGCAGATAGAAATTCTTCCACTATGAGTTTTATTACCGACAAGCAAACACTGGATGATCTGAACATATTCGGAAAGAGAGGCAAGGCTTCCATCTATTCCATTTTCAATCGTGCCCATACACAAGGGGGAGCTGAGCAACTGGAACGACTGTTCAGCTATCCTCTTTCTGATGCCACGGCCATCAACCAGCGCAGCAGGATCATCCGGTTCTTTCAGGAAAGAGCGCAGACCTTTCCTTTCAAAAGCGAATATTTCGACGCTATTGAACAATACCTCGGCAATACCGATACCCGCAGCCAACTGACCCGGGAAAACAATACGCTGGAAAGAAAACTCAGGGGCCTCGTGGGTTCGGATACAGCTTATCAGCAGTTGTCCAAAGGTATTGCGTCGCTGATCGCTATGTTACAGCAACTGCAGGATCAGATCAATAAGTGGAAGGCAGATAAAGGCATCGGCCCTTACCTGCCTGAAGTGACAGCCATGCAGCGCATATTGCAGACCGAAGGCTGGGAGCCTGTTTTCACCAGGCCGGCCGGAGGAAAACTGAGCTATGAAGAGAATGCCGCGTTTGACAAACTCTTACGTTACCAGCATATCGAAAAAGTAAAAAGATTGCTGCAGCATATTTACCTGCTCGATGTATATGTATCGGTTGCGCAGGTGGCTACAGAAAGGAGATTCGTATTTCCTGAAGCGGTTGAAGAGGATGGGAATTCCATCGATCTGATCGATATGTATCACCCTCAACTGGAAAAACCTGTATCCAATACCATCCGCATTACCCCGGATAGTAATGTGATCTTTCTGACAGGAGCCAATATGGCGGGCAAATCCACCTTCATGAAAACCCTCGGTGTGGCCTTGTACCTGGCTCATATGGGTTTTCCCGTTCCTGCAGCCAGCATGCGGTTTTCTGTGAAGGATGGCATGTTCACCACCATCAATCTGGCAGATAGTCTCAATATGGGCTACAGCCATTTTTATGCAGAAGTGATCCGGGTAAAGAAAGTAGCACAGCAATTGAAGCAGGGAAAGCGGATCTTCGTGATCTTCGATGAGCTCTTCCGGGGAACCAATGTGAAAGATGCCTATGAGGCTACAGTAGCCATCACCCAATCCTTTGCAGCAAAACGGCAGAGCACCTTCCTTATTTCCACCCATATCATGGAAGCGGGCGAAACATTGCAGCAGCAACTCACGAATATCAATTTTGTATACCTGCCAACAAGAATGGAGCACCAGAAAGCTGTGTACACCTATACACTGGAGCAAGGCATATCTGCTGACAGGCATGGTATGATGATCATCAACAACGAAGGCATTCTTGAGATCTTGAAATCTGGCATCACAAAAAACTGAGCGGCATGGCATTCATGGCAGATAAACAAACATTAGAAGATCTCAATATCCTGGGTAAGTACAAAAACAACAGCCTGTACAGCATTTTCAACCAGGTGAAAACAAGTGGCGGTGAGCAGCTACTGGATGATATGTTCCGTCATCCACTGAACGATGAGCAGCAGATCAACCAGCGCAGTAGCCTGTTCCGCTATTTTCAACACAAGGCCTTGCCATTCCCGCTGGAAGAAAAAGAATTCAGCGACATGCAAACTTATCTGAACAGTGGTTTGGAGCAAGGTCGTTTCGCCAGCCTGCTGCATTCCATACGCAGGAGATCACTGAATAGGATGGGGCTGCAGGAACGGGAAAACCCATATGAGCCAGGTACAAGGCCACACCGAGGGT
>JAGIAP010000006.1:0-13538 GCA_017744805.1 Chitinophagaceae bacterium
CTGCAATTCCATTCACCTTCCAATTTTGAAGCATGGCATGGAATGCATGATTTCATCAGGTTCCAGTCGGCCGACATGCAGGAAAATCCCGGCGATCCCCCCGGCGTATCCGGATGGCCGGCCTACTACCAGATCCCGCAATTCCATGAAGCCTGGATCAATTCAGACACCCTGCCCAAAAGGAATATCTTCACCGATCTGTTGATCAGTAACGGATACATGAGGAGCGGAGAACTGCTACAGATCGATCCTGTGGCCTTCACCAATACACTGCCCAATCCGGTAAACCCAGATACACTCATTAATGATGTACTCAGCCAGCTATACCGGGTACCCTTATCCGATACCAGCAAAGGCGTCATCAAAAAAGCAATCCTGCTTACAGGACAAGCGCAGGACTATTATTGGAGTAATGCATGGAATGCTTACAAGGCCGATCCAACCGATATGGTGAAATATGAAGTGGTGTACCTGCGCCTCAAAGCATTGTACAAATACTTCATGAACCTTGCCGAATACCAATTAGCTTAAACCCGACCTGCCCCGCAGGAACAACCGATTTTCTATGAAACGCAGAGAATTCTTTTCACAGACTTTGCCGGCAGCCATCACACTGCCCGGACTTTTCAAAGGTTTTTCTGTTAAAGCATATACAGGATCATCTCCCCTTATCCAGTCCCTGATGGGCGCTACCGAAACCGATAAAGTACTGGTGTTGATCCAACTCAATGGAGGTAACGATGGCCTCAATATGGTGATCCCTGTTGAATTCTATGCAGGATACCAGAATGCCAGGAAGAATATCGCCATCCCCCAGAACAAGGTACTTCCATTGAATGGTGTGGTCAAAACCGCGCTGCATCCGGCTATGGCAGGGATGCAAAGCCTTTATAACGAAGGCAAACTGGCCATCGTTCAGGCCGTGGGGTATCCAACTCCCAACTTCTCGCATTTCCGGGCCACCGATATCTGGATGAGTGCTTCAGATTCGGAACAGGTACTCAATACCGGTTGGACAGGCAGGTATCTTGCCAACGAATTTCCCAATTATCCTAACGGATATCCAAATACGCAGATGCCGGACCCGCTGGCCATTCAGATCGGGGCCGTTGCTGCACTGGCATTACAGGGCCCGGTGATGAATATGGCCATGAATATCGTTGATCCCACCAGCTTCTACGATTTTCTCGAAGACATCCAGGACCCCGTTCCGGACACACCCTGGGGCAAGGAGCTGAAATATATCCGGCTCATTGCTGGGCAAACCGAAAGATATTCCAACGTGATCCGCGCCGCCGCAAAAAAAGTTCCCGCACAAGGCAGTTACCCCGGCGACAATGATCTGGCGCAACAATTGAAGATCGTGGCCAGGCTGATCAAGGGCGGATTGAAAACGCGGATCTATATGGTAAGCACCGGAGGTTTTGATACCCATGGAGGACAGGTGGAAGAGAAAGATACCACCACCGGTTTACATGCTGTGCTTCTTGGCCGCGTGTCCAATGCTATCAAGGCCTTCATGGATGACCTCAAAGGCCTCGGCATCGAGGAAAGAGTGATCGGTATGACCTTCTCCGAATTCGGAAGGCGCATCAAATCCAACGGCAGCTTCGGTACGGACCACGGCGCTGCAGCCCCTGTCTTCGTTTTCGGGAAGAATGTTCGCCCCGGTATCTTCGGCAATAACCCGAATATCCCCACCAATACTTCCGTGAACGATAATGTGCCCTTCCAATACGATTTCAGAAGCATCTATGCATCACTCCTCAGCCAATGGTTCTGTGTAAATGAAACAGATCTGCAGACCATCATGCTCAGGAATTTCCAGAATATCCCCCTGGCTTACAATAGCGGTTGTACCACCACCGGTATCGATGATGTCCGGAATTCAGGCGAACAACTCATCATCAATTATCCTAATCCATTCGCTGATAGTACCACCATCACCTTCAAGACCAAAGGCGGGCACACCCTGGTACAGGTGATGGACAGCCTGGGGCGGGTAGCAAAGGTACTGACAGATAAAGTATATGCTCCCGGTACCTATACCATGCCCTTCGAGAGCCGCGGCCTGCCAGCAGGCGTTTATTACGCCCGCTTTCAGAACGGCGTTACCCAACAGGTAAGATCGATGCTGAAAGTGCGATAAGAGCTTCCGACATATTACCACTAATAATCTTTAAGCCCTTTTGAGGGCTTTTTGCTTTCATATGGTAAATAGTTTTATATTGCCCCATATTGTTTACATCCTATGGTGAAAGTTTTTATTACTGATGATCACGAATTATATCTCGAAGGTCTGACCCTGTTACTCGGAAAACAAGAAGGGATACATGTTGTAGGTACTGCCATGAATGGCGGCCATTTGCTGAAACAATTACCTGAACTGGACATAGACGTACTGTTGCTCGACGTTCACCTGCCCGATATAGAGGAAGAAGACCTGCTCAAACAGATCCGCGCCCTGAAGCCGGAGCTCAAAGTGCTTTATCTCACCCTTATGCGAGGCACACGCTATATCCATAAACTGGTGAAATACGATATCCAGGGCTATCTCCTGAAAAATGCCAGCATGGAAGAGCTCAAAAAAGCCCTCACCCTCATATCCGCGGGGGAAAAATACTTCAGCAAAGAGATCAATATCCTCGATACAGAACAGGATTTCCGTAATACCATCACCATCGAGGACAAAAAAGTGGAAGAGATCCTTTCCCGCCGTGAAATAGAGATCCTTACGCTTATCTGCAAGGAGTTCAGCAACTCTGAGATCGCCGAAAAACTCTTCCTCAGCGTCAGCACCGTGGAAACACACCGGAAGAACCTCATCGCCAAACTTGGCGTGAACAATACCGTCGGGTTGGTGAAATTCGCCCTCAAGAACAGGCTGATCGACTAAGAATCCTCTTCATTTATGGAATTTTAATTACTACCTAAGGTAAATGGGTAGTTTATTCCTTATCTTTCCTGTAAGCAACTTGTTATCATTTGAGACCCTGGCTGTTTATTACCCTCCTTATCGGCAGTATTCCTGGCTATACACAGGTGGATACATCCCATCTCAAAAACCTCTATGACCGTTGTCTCGACTTCTCGGAAGACAAGAAAGATTCCATCCGTTACTATGCCTCCTATATTGAAGAACAGGCACATAAGCTCAAATTCAATAAAGGCGAAGTGTTGAGCAGTCGCCTCAAAGGCATCTATGAGGAAATGACGAACAATTACGAAGCTGCCATCCACTATTACCTCGAATCCCTGGATGCTTCCAGAAAGCTGAGCTCCATCGAATATGAGATATCGGCCCTCAGTGATCTGGCCATACTGTATTCCAATATCAAGGAGCCACAGCAAGCCAAAAGCTTTTACCTGCAGGCTGCCCGCCTCTCCTCCTTCAAAGGCGATACCTACAATGTGGTGAGTACCTATAATAATCTGGCCGTTATCTATATGCAGCTTCGCCAGTTCGATTCTGCCAGGATCCTGCTCACAGATGCCCTTCGCGTAGGAAAACCCTACGAGGATAAAATAGATATCACCAGTACCTACAATAACCTCGGAAGCCTCAATTTCAAAGAGAAGAGATACGACGAAGCCCTGCCTTTTTTCAGGAAAAACCTTTTCATCCATACACATAACAATAACCTGGGCGATCTCTGGATCGACTATCTCAACCTGGCCGATCTCTTCACCGAAAAACATCAATACGATTCTGCCGCATTCTATGCTGCCAGGACCATGGACCTGGCCAAAAGGCTCGGATCCAAAAGCAAGGAAGCGGACAGCTATGCCATGCTGGCCAAGCTCTCGGAGTACAAAGAAGATTATTTCAGCGCCTATGATCACCTCAAGAGTTGGTATGAACTGGATACGGCAATCGTGAACGGGGATACACACCAAACCATCGCTGAATTGCAGGAAAGATTCAACGCCAGGGAAAGAGAAGCGGCCAATCAACTACTGAAAGAACAGGTAGAGAAAGAAACATTGAAAGCGAAAGGCATCACCCTGCTGGCCATCGCCCTCGGTATCATCGGGGCCCTCACTGCCATTGCCTTCATCACCAAACGTAATGCCAACAGGCGATTGCAGGCAACCAACCAGTTGATCCTGCAGCAGAACGATAAACTCGCAGAGCTTAATTATGAAAAGAATTCGCTCATCAGCATCGTTTCCCACGATCTCAACACGCCCTTTGCTACCATCCAGGTCTGGGGCAACCTGATGCAGCATGATGCAGATCGCCTTTCTCCCGATCAGCAAAGGGCGCTCGGCAAGATCATCCAGGCCAGTAATTATGGAGAAGGCCTTATCAGTCGCATACTGGACGTGGAAAAGAAAGATATTGGCCATCACAAACTACGGATCGAGAATTTCGACCTCACCATCCTCACGGAAGATGTGATCGATAATTTCAAAGTGATGGCCCACAGAAAGGATATTCGTCTTCATGCAGAATTGCCGGATAAGGAATTGTTCATCCTCAGCGATAAACACCTCGTCAGTCGCATTTGTGAGAACCTGCTCTCCAACGCCATCAAATACACGCCGAAAGGAAAGAACGTTTGGGTGAGCGTAAATGAAGAACAGGATGCCATCAGCATCAGGGTGCGGGACGAAGGAGTAGGGATCGAAAAAGAAGATATGCCCCATCTGTTTTCCAAATACAGTAAGATCTCCTCACAACCCACAGATGGAGAGAGCTCTACAGGTCTCGGCCTCTCCATCGTCAAACGCATCGTGGAAGAGATCAACGGTAAGATCAGTTGCGAAAGCGAGCCCGGCAAAGGTTCTCTCTTTACCGTGATCCTCAGGAAATAAACTTTCTTCACAATTAATTTATGAGTGGCTTTTTGACAAATACCCTATATTTGCAACATGGTGGCAAATATTTCATGGGGTAAACAGTGGCTTCGCCGTAGCATCAGCGCGGTGTTATTGCTATTGTTCGCGCTGAGCATTACCCCAAAGAAAGTATTGCACGACCTGCTGGTGCATCACCAGGATGATATCAGTTATCATCACGATGCGCCCACCATCATCAAAAGCGGCTTCCATTGCGATACAGAGAACAATGTTGCCGAATCTCCCTTTACGGGGGAAGAGCCCGCTTCCATCCCTGAGCCGCCGCCGGTATTCATCAGTGTCAATGATGCAGTCAGCAGCTCCATCCATTCCTTCGGTGTTTTTCATTTCCTGCTTCGTGGACCACCTGCATTAGTGTAAGTAACCCCTCTGCCTGTATCGTAATACAGCGGATCCCCCAACCTTGATCTGATCCATTCAGATCAGCTTTACTTATTACTGATTGCATTCATTAAATCCGAACGAAGATGAAATTTGTTCTGTCGATCATTGTATTCATTGCCGGCTTTGCCGTTCAACCCCTTATCGCTCAAAACCTCAATCAAAATAATATTCCTTCTACTCCGGCAAAGGAAGTGGAAAGAGCTTCCCTTACCGGAAAAGTAACGGATATTGTAACCGGTGAACCGCTCTCAGGTGCTTCTGTGTATCTGCCCGACCTGCGTACAGGCGCTACTACCAATGCACAGGGCATGTATAATTTCCGGAATATTCCCGGAGGCAAACACCTGGTGGAAGTGAGCTTTACAGGCTATGGGCCAATGGTTGAATCGATAGATCTCAATGCTACCGGCCAGAAGGATTTTGCCCTGACAAGGTCTTATGTAGAGAATGAAGCAGTAACTGTCACCGGTGTTTCCGCAGCTACTTCCATCAGGCGCACCCCGGTGCCGGTGAACATTGTGAAAAAGGAACAATTATTCAGTGCCGCTTCTACCAACCTGATAGATGCATTGAGCCGTACACCAGGGGTGTCGCAGGTTTCAACGGGGCCCGCTATTTCAAAACCGGTCATCCGTGGCCTTGGCTATAACAGGGTGGTGATCGTGAACGATGGCATTCGCCAGGAAGGACAGCAATGGGGCGATGAGCATGGTATCGAAATAGATGAATACAATGTGAGCAAGGCAGAGATCCTCAAAGGGCCTGCTTCGTTGATGTATGGCAGTGATGCCCTGGCGGGTGTAGTGAATATCATCTCCATCGTTCCTGTGGCAGAAGGTACCATTAAGGGAAACCTGTTCAGCAATTATCAAAGCAATAACCGGTTACGCGGATTCCATGCAGACCTTGGCGGTAATCAAAATGGCTTTATCTGGGGCGCTTATGGCTCATACAAGGCAGCAGCAGATTACAAGAACAAATATGACGGATACGTATTCAATTCCAAATTCAATGAGAGGTCATATGGTGGCTATCTCGGACTGAACAGGGAATGGGGATACACACATTTGTATGCAAGCATGTTCGATCAGCATGTAGGTTTGGTGGAAGGTGAGCGCGACGCCACAACCGGCCGCTTTATCAAACAAGTGGATATCGACGGGAGCGCAGAAGAAGCCATAGCTGACCATAGTGATTTCGTATCCACTGATCCCCTTATCCCCCGCCAGCGTATCAGGCACTTCAAAGTGGCCACAGATAATAGTTTCAAGCTGGGCGAGGATCGGCTTACCTTTACTTTGGGATTCCAGCGTAACCAGCGCGAAGAGTTCGGCAATGTACTCGATCCCAAAGAGCAGGCGCTTTATTTCGACCTAAAGACAATCAACTATAACCTGCAATATCATTTCGCCGAAAAGAAACACTGGAAAACCAGCATCGGAGTGAATGGTATGCAACAGAATAACCAGAATAAAGGTGTGGAAGCGCTGATCCCGGAATATGATCTCTTTGATATAGGCGCATTCCTCTATACACAAAAGGAGATCGGCAAGCTCACCCTCAGTGGCGGGCTTCGCTACGATCACCGTTCCCTCAATTCAAAGGAACTCGGAGAAGACAATGAGATCAAATTCGAGAAATTCGACCGGAAATTCGATAATGTTTCCGGAAGCATTGGCCTCAGCTACCGTGCTACAAAGGAGCTTACTTTAAAGCTCAATATGGCTCGTGGTTTCCGCGCACCCAGCATTCCCGAGCTGGCCAGCAATGGCGCTCATGAAGGGACCAACAGGTATGAATATGGCGACAGGAACCTGAAATCGGAGACCAGCTTCCAGGTCGATGGCGGTATTGAATTTGCCACTCCGCACGTGAGCCTGGCTGCCAATCTCTTTTATAATTCAGTGCAGGATTTCATTTACTCGCGTAAGCTGCAATCCACCGCAGGTGGTGATTCCATCATCGTAGCAGATGGGCAGGATCTCTTTGCTTTCCAATACAATCAACACAATGCAACATTGTATGGTGCAGAGATGAATATCGATATCCATCCGCATCCGCTGGACTGGCTCCACTTCGAGAACACCTTTTCGTATGTTCGTGGTACCCTCAGCGAAAGCCAGGATGGAAGCAAGAACCTGCCCTTCATTCCTGCTGCAAGGCTGATCAATGAAGTGAAGGTGGATCTGTTCCCCAAAAGTAAAAGGTTCAGCCAGCTCTATCTGAAAGCGGAGCTGGACAATACTTTCGCGCAGGACCAACCTTTCACCGGGTATAATACCGAAACCAAAACATCCGGCTATTCCCTGGTAAATGCAGGCTTTGGTGGAAATGTGATGAACAATAAAAAGATACTGTTCAGTCTCTTCTTCTCCGCCAACAATATCGGGGACGTTGCCTGGCAGAGCCATCTCAGCAGATTGAAATATGCTCCTGAAAATGAAGTAACGGGAAGAATGGGCGTATTTGGTATGGGAAGGAATTTCAGTGTGAAGCTGAACATCCCGCTGAGCTTCACCACCAACCGATGAAAGCGGCCACCCGCGGGAGTTTCGCATACTAAAAGAAAAAAATATACGTTGTTATATGGGTCCTTACTAACCCATCTTCATAGGATTGATAAAGCCTTGCTGCAAAGCGGGGCTTTATTTTTGGGTATATTTAGATTGTAAATCAACCTCATGGAATTGTCTATCACAACCCCTGCACTGCTTTTTCCTGCCATCTCCCTGTTGATGCTGGCGTATACCAACCGTTTCCTGGCTCTTGCCAGCCTGATCAGGAACCTCCGCGATCAATACAGGAAAGACCCTACCGAAAAACATATCGTTCAGCAGATCAGGAATCTTCGGCTAAGGATCAGGTTGATCCGGTCCATGCAATTGTTCGGTGTGCTCAGTTTCCTGTTTTGTGTAGTGTGCATGTACTGTATTTTCAGAGGTTGGGAAGAAGCCAGTTATATGATCTTCGCGTTCAGCATCGCAGCCTTCATGACCAGCCTGGTGCTCTCCCTCATTGAGATCTTCCTCTCCACCAAAGCACTGGAAGTGGCTTTGAGCGATATAGAAGAAGTGACCCGCACCAATTTCCTGGTAGAGATCTTAGGTGGAAAAGAAGAAAAGAAGTAACCTTATCAGCGCTCGTTATCCGGCGCTTCAGTCATGTAATTGGGGTTATACTTTACAAAGAAGCGGAGATAGATCACCCGGCTGAGCCGCATCAACCAGGGCTGTAACACAACCAACAGAACACTGTTGATTCCAAGCCACCAGAAGAAGCGGTTGTCGTGGGCGCTCATGCCGATAAGTACTATCCAGGCTACGAAGGTGGCAACGGACAGGGCTACGGTCAATGCGTAGCTAACATAGGCCGTTCCATACCAGAACCCAACTTCGATCTCATACCGCTGTCCGCAAACCGGGCAGGATTCGGGCATATCGAATACCTTCTTCAGTTTCCACGGATTGCTGTTGTTGAACATAGGGCCGCGGCGGCAACGGGGGCATTTCATGGCGAACATGCTCAGGAAATAGTTGGGCCTGGATGGTTGGTTGCTCATAATCGCGCAAAGATAATCACTTTATTTTTTTCGCGAAGATGATACTGATCAGGCCGTTACCCCATTGCTATTAGTGGCAAGTGCTTTCTTTCGCTCTCCGATCTGCTGGCGCCACATAGCATAGTAAAGCCCTTTTTCTTCCAGAAGACTTTCATGTGTGCCGGTTTCCACCACATCACCACGCTCCAGTACATAGATACGGTCTGCATGCATGATGGTGCTCAACCTGTGGGCGATCAGGATCGTGATCTGCGAACCCTTGGAGGATACATCCTTGATGGTATTGGTGATCTCTTCTTCGGTTAAGCTGTCCAGTGAGGATGTAGCTTCATCGAATATGAGGAGACGGGGGTTGCGAAGCAATGCACGGGCAATGGATAAACGTTGTTTTTCTCCACCCGACAGTTTCAGACCTCCCTCACCGATCATTGTGTCCAGGCCTTTCTCGGCCCTTTCCAATAAGCGGGTAACGGCAGACTTGCGAAGGGCTTCCATCAGTTCATCGTCCGTTGCCGATGGGTTCACGAAGAGCAGGTTCTCGCGGATCGTACCGGCAAACAACTGAGTGTCCTGCGTTACAAATCCTATCTGATTGCGGAGATCGTCGAAGAGGATACTGGTCTCATCCAGGCCATTGTACAGGATCTTGCCCTGTTGCGGCCTGTATAATCCCACCAGTAGTTTCATCAGCGTGGATTTACCGGAACCGGATGGTCCTACAAAAGCGATGGTCTCACCCGTTCTGGCCGTAAAGCTGATATTCTCGATGGCCCTCGATTGCGCCGACTGGTGCTGGAAGGCCACCTGCTGGAACTCGAGTGTTTGGATATTGCCAAGATGCTTGGGGTGGGCGGGCTGGAGCTCAGGCTGTTTGTTCATCAGGTCCTTGAAATTGTTCAGGGATGCTTCCGCCTCGCGATAGGAGAGAAGGATATTGCCGATATCCTGCAAAGGCCCGAAGATGAAGAAAGAATAGATCTGCATCGTTACCAGTTGCCCGCCGGTAATGCCGGCTTCAGGGTTGTAATAGATCAGGTACATCAGTATGAAGAGGATCACCTGGCGAAGCGTATTCACAAAAGTGCCCTGGATAAAACTGATACTTCTGATCTTCTTCACCTTGGTAAGCTCCAGTCCGAGGATCTTGTAGGTATTCTTGTTCAAACGATCCACTTCCTGTGTAGTGAGACCCAGGCTTTTTACCAGCTCGATATTACGGAGAGATTCCGTAGTGGAACCGGCCAGGCTGGTGGTTTGGTTCACGATCTTCTTTTGGATCACTTTGATCTTCCTGCTCAGCAGGTTGGTGATCCAGGTGAGCAGGAAGATACCCACGAAATATACTATAGGAACGCTCCAGTGAATTTTGATAGCGGCATAGATCATCACAATCACAACGCCCACGATCACTCCGAAAAGCACGTTGATGAAACTGGAAATGAATCTTTCCGTATCCACTCTCACCTTGGTGAGCACACTGAGGGTTTCGCCGCTGCGCTGGTCTTCGAACTCCTGGTAAGGCAGTTTCATGGCATGCTTCAGCCCGTCAGTGAACACTTTTGCGCCAAATTTCTGGATCACCACATTCATGCAGTAATCCTGGATATTCTTGGCGATCCGGCTGATCATGGCGATGGTGATGGAAGCCAACAGCAGCCACATGACGCCTGTATAGGGCTGGGTAAAGAACCTTTGCCAGGAGAAAGCGGATCTGTCTTTGCCGTATTCTGTGGTAAGATCAACCAGTTTACCGAAGATGATAGGGTCCATCAGGGCAAAGCCGGTATTGACCGCAGCCAAAAATAACGTCAATGCCACCAACCACTTATAGGGCTTGAGATAGGTGAATAGAATTTTCATATTCAATCAAAACTTGGGGAAATATTGAGTAAAGCTAAAGGATGTATCAACAATTCTACAAAATCGTTAAAATAAGATTGGTTGTAAATGAACGTTAAAACAGCCTGCCTGACTATAACAAGTCAGGGGCCATCTTGTTTAGTCAATATTTTCTCAAAACATTTCGCATACTGATCCTTGTGTAATCCGGGGCAATTGAGAATCAAGTGTTTTGACATAAGTTAAACAGTTTTGACCGAATTTGGGCACGTATGTTGCTTGGTTAGAGATGCCCCTTCAGCCAAGAGTAAGTTAAAGGGTGGGAGAGCAAAAATAAATACAGGGAAGCAACGTTTTGTTTACGCTTTTTGTCACCTGTGCAAGCAGTTTCCGGATTGGAAAACACTGCTTTAAATAAATTTTAGCGCGTTTTAATCTTATGGTTATAAATAAAATTTGTTTACTTTGCTGCCTTAGGCGTAAGTAGGAATTTTTTTTTGATTGACCCTCTGATTTGAGGAAAAGCCTTAATACGATGATGATAACGTCCCTTTCGCCGGTCCATTCCTTTGAAAGAAAAGCCGGATTTAATACAAATACTGTCGCCTTCAGAACTTACGTAGAGGAAAAGCGTAATTATTTGATTATCAAGAGAGCGTTTGATTTATTCCTTTCTTTTATAGTGATCGTTGGAATTCTTAGCTGGCTTATCCCCATCATTTCTATCCTGATCAAATTGGATTCTCCCGGGCCCGTGTTTTTCGTTCAGCGTCGTGTGGGGCGTTTCGGAAGAAGCTTTCGCTGCTTCAAGTTCAGGACGATGGTGGTGAATGAATACGCCAATACCCGTCAGGCAGTGGAAGGCGATAGCCGCATCACCAGGGTAGGCAATTTCCTCCGTCTTTCCAACCTCGATGAATTTCCCCAATTCCTGAATGTGTTCTTAGGACAAATGAGCGTGGTAGGTCCAAGACCTCATATGCATGCAGATTGTAATATCTTTTCTGCTGTGATCACGCATTACAAATTCAGGAACATGATGAAGCCCGGAATCACCGGTCTGGCGCAAGTGAAAGGTTTCAGAGGTCCCACTAAGAATTTCGAGAGCATCTTCCATCGTTACCAGTTTGATGCCTTTTATATCCGTAATGCCAATTTCTGGCTGGATATGCGGATCGTTCGTAAAACGGCAGCACAGACCGCTCAAACTTTCTGGATCAAGTTCTTTAGCAAAAAATCTCAATCCGCTCCCGCTGCAAAACCTCATTGGACTACCTCAGTACAAGTAAAAAACCTGAATTAGGCAGCTTTCTTATAGCGCCCAATAATTTATGCGATCTATTTTCCTGACAGATCCTGCTGGACTGCAGCTTTCAACCCGTGAAAAGTGGTTGTACATCTTATTTGCGGGATTCATGCTAAGCATGTTCTTACCCGGAATGCCTGTAGTGAATAATATTTGCTTCGGGTTGCTTTTTGTTTATAGCTTCCTGTTCAATCCTTTGGGAGAAAAAATAGGGTTGCTGAAACGCCGCCTGGCCGTGGCAGGCATGATCCTGTTCTTCCTGTTGCAGGCCCTCAGCATTTTGTACTCCACCAACAAGAGTGAGGGAACGGCTGTGCTGGTACTTCGTTTACCCATGCTGATGTTCCCGATAGCCTTAGGCACCATCAAGATCAGTGAGTTGCTGAAGCAAAGGCTGATGGTACTCTGGATATTGGTAGTGCTGCTGGCAGCCATCGGAAGCACGATTTTCAGTATCATCCGCGTGATACATACAGGCGATATCGCCTGGCTATATAACGATGCGCTCACTGAAAATTCCATCGGATGGCAATCATCTTATTTTGCGATCCTCCTCACTGTTACCCTTTTCATGTTCGTGTACCTGCTCAACGCCCGCGTTTGGCCGCTGTCAAAGACGGGTACATTCTTCATCGTCTTATTCCTGCTCATCTTTCATTTCCTGTTGGCCAGCAGGGTGTCCATCATCCTCCTGTATAGTTCCATTCTGCTATATGGCATCTACGGGATCGTAAAGAAAAAGAATTACAAACTTGGATTATCCATATTGGGCGGGCTGGCTATGGGGGCTGTTTTGCTGGTACTGGTCTTTCCGAAGACCCTCAATCGCTTCAAAGAGCTCCAATACAGGAACTATGATTATTCCAGCCGCAAAGCGGAAAGTCATTACAATATGGAAGTGAAACCGGATCAGTGGAATGGCGCCAATATCAGGTTGGCTGTATGGCAATGTGGATGGGAACTGGTACGGGAAAACCCTGTATTGGGCACTGGCATTGGAGATAAAATGGACGATCTGTTGCAGGTATACAAAAAGAATGGGTTCACCATGGCTTATGATAGCAAACGTAATCTCCATAGCACCTATCTCGATGTATTGGTAGGAACAGGAGTGATCGGTTTGTTATTGTTCGTATTGTCCTGGGTGATACTTCCGCTGGTGTATTGCTTCCGGAATGCTGATTGGCTTGGCGCGGCCATCATTGGCGCGCTGGCACTCAGTTGTATCACGGAAACCTATCCAGACCGAAGTCAGGGGAACTTTATGCTCGCCTTTCTCTTCACCTTCATCATCAGCTATCGCAGACAGGATCAGTGATTGTCTGCAATATACATGTCGATTGCGGTTTGCGTATCTCCATAAAAGACCAGGCTGCCGTTCTTCATGAAAGCACAACGATTACAGTATTGACGGATCACATCCATGGAGTGGCTAACGAGGATCACTGTTTTTCCAGCTATCCAGCTACTTTCGAAAACCTTCACGGCCTTTTCCTGGAAGCGCATATCCCCTACCGCAAAGATCTCGTCGAGGAACATGATATCTGCACCGGCATTCACGGCTATTGAAAAGCCGAGCCTCGCCAC
>JAGIAP010000006.1:13548-16161 GCA_017744805.1 Chitinophagaceae bacterium
CCACCATACCGGAAGAGAAGAAGCGGATCTTGGTATCTACAAATTCACGTAACTCGGCAAAATCGATGATCTGGTCGAATATCTTATCGATCTCTTTGATGGTAAGGCCGAGCACGGAGGCTGATACATACACGTTCTCGCGGGCAGTGAGCTGATGGCTCATACCTACCCCCAGGTTCATCAGGAGTGTGGTGCCATTGATATTGATCTCGCCTGTGTCGATAGGGTATACGCCAGCCAGCAAGCGGATCAGGGTTGATTTTCCACAGCCATTCCTACCGAGGATGCCCACGCATTCACCTTTGTAAATGTCGAAGTCCATCGTTTTAACGGCCTCCACACGTTTGGCCCGCATGGGAGTAAAGAGGTTGAAAAGCCGGTGTTTGACTGTATTATGACTGTCTTCCGTAATGCGGAAGGTCTTACTGATCTTTTTTGCTTCAATTGCGAGCTCTTTGTTCATCATGATTACAGTTTTTCAGCGGCTTTTACTCCAAGCTTATTTAATAAGAGTAGGCCAATTAAAAGCAACAATAACGCATAGCCGAGATCCAGGAACAAAAGTCTGAAATCCGGTGCTATGTTTTGCATCATTACCCTTCTGCCATTGATGATAATCCCGGCAATTGGGTTGGCGTATTCCAAAGCTCCCAGTGATGCTTTGAAAGTAGCCAGTTTATAAAAGATAGGGGACAGGAAGAACAGGAAAGTGGTGAACGCTATCCATAACTGTGAAATGTCCTTTGCAACAATGTAAATATTGGAAAGGATCAATGATACCCCTAAGGACAATATGAACAGGTTCACGAACAGGAATATCATCCAGAGATTGGTAGCGGAAAATGCAAGGGTCCTTAGTTCTATCAGGTTGTAAAAGAGAAGGAACATTACAAAATTGAACAGAAAACCGATGGAGTTGGCCATCAGGGTAGAAAGATAGATCTCGAATTTATTCATATTACTGTATTCGTATAAGTATTTCTTGGTGTACAGTAATTGAATGGTGCCGGTAGTGCATTCAACGAAAAAGTTCCAAATGATCAAACCGATAAATAAATATGATGCGAAATTAGGTACATCGGAGTTCAAGACCACTTTGAATGCGATGTAATAAACAAGCATATCCATCAGTGGCTTTATCAATGCCCATAATAAGCCAAGTTTATTTTCGTAGTATCTTAACTTAAACTCTATTTTGGCCAGTAACCAGATCCTTTCTATTTTGTTTCTGCTTTTACTCCAGTCTTTTACAAATTTTTGAAGCATTTTTAACTGATTAGTCTTTTTACTTTTAGGGCTATCTTTTTAAGGTAGTAATTTTTGCGTGCAATAACGGCAAACTTATTGATAATCCGGTTAGAAATAATAGGATTTCGGACCACATAGCCCTGCTCCATGGTTGGGTTGTCGGTTAAAACGCCTGTTCCATTGGTGTTGAGGATGTTTACGATATCGGCGGTATATCTCT
This sequence comes from Chitinophagaceae bacterium, assembly GCA_017744805.1. GTDB lineage: Bacteria > Bacteroidota > Bacteroidia > Chitinophagales > Chitinophagaceae > Pseudobacter. The sequence goes on from JAGIAP010000006.1 coordinate 15,017, forward strand.
GGTAGAACTTACTGTGCTTGTTGGTGATATAAGCGTGCAGATGATAGATCTTATTCCGGGTGAACCGTCTGAACATCGAGCCTTCCCTGATCCTGTAATGGAACAAGGGCTCAGGAAGTGAGGCTCCTGTAAGGCCTTTGGTTGTCATATTCACGATACACTCCCAGTCTTCCATGCCATGGAAGGCCATATTGGGATCATTGCCTGCCTGCAGGAATGAGGCTCTTTTGAATATGAGAGCGCTGCTATTCATTGTATTATGAACCAGGAAGAAGGGAGGCTCCGGCATAAAGGAAGGCCACATCCCCGTCCAGTTACCAAAGTATTGGCACCAGCATCCTACAAAATGGACATTTTCATATTTTTCAAGTACCCGCACGGCTTTTTCGTAATAGGTAGCATCTATCTTATCATCTGCATCGATCACGGCCATGAATTCTCCCGTGGCTTGCTGTGCGCCAAAGTTCCTGGTATCCCCAAGCCCGGTATTGGGTTTGTGGATCACCTTCACCTGCGGATATCTTTCCTTTACCAGGTCAAGGGTTTTCAGGCTTTCGGGATCTGTTGAGCCATCGTCGATAACAATCACCTCCAGGTTTTTGTAATTGGATGCCAAAACGGAATCGAGGGTCTCAAACAAAAGATCGCCCAGGTTATAATAAGGGATCACAACCGAAAGCAGGCCTTTCTTGCTGCCAGCCAATTGTAGTTTGGCAGTGTCTGCTTCAAGAGGAACAGGCCTGATATACGGAAAGAAATTATTATTTTCTGCCGGTTTATCGAGGTAAGCCTGGATAGCCTGCATCTTCTGCTCGTAAATAGTTTCGTAGTTGTACTTATCAGTGATCTTTTTACGGGCTCTTTCTCCGATAGCAAAAATTTCATCGTCTTCCAGCGCCATGATATGTTTCAACTGGTCGAAGAACGTTGATGGCTGGTCATGATCAAACAGGAATCCATCCACGCCATTTTCTATAGCCTCGGTATGCCCCCCCTGTTTAGAAGCCAGTACCACTTTTCCTTGCGACATCGTTTCCAATACCGTGTACGGAAGATTATCGAACAAGCTGGGGATAAACACGATATGTGCTTTTTCAAGATGGGTCTTGATCTCTTTGGAAGGAAGCTTACCCAATAATTGGAGC
>JAGIAP010000006.1:16171-40353 GCA_017744805.1 Chitinophagaceae bacterium
GAGCAGGCCGCTTTCTATGTATTTGCCATATTTCTCCTTAATCAGGTCCCTGGCAATAATATCGTCTGTATGTAACACGAAATCAGTTTCACCAATGATCTTAAGCGAATGCTTAAAGCCCTGGTCCCACAGGGTTTTGAAGAAATCGATCAAATGAAAACCGCCTTTCAGGTGTACCATTTTACCGAAGAAAACAAAATCATTCCGCTTGAAGGCTGGCTTTAATTCCTGCTCCTTCACTTTTATGGGATTGGGCACTACGGTAATGGACTTGTCCGTGAGACGGAAATCTTCCCCCAGTTTGCCGATAATATAATGGCTGGGAGAAATGACGATATCGCTGGAAAGGATGGAGAATTTTTCCATTTCCCCCATCCAGAATGTTGGGAGTTTGAAAATAGGGTCCCTGTTATATTTGAAACACAAATATGCCGTTACATGCAGGGTAGTGAGGATGGTGAGATCTTTGAAATTATCGTATTGCAATTGTTTGCGCAGATGTGTGTAATACCCGATCCCCTGGTAGTCCTGGATCTCGATGATATCGGGTTTGCCTTCTTTTGCCAGGTATTCATTCAAGGTATGAGCAAACTCATAACTCAAAAACGCCTGGTAGCCCAATACTTCACCAACGCCTGTTTTATTGAGGCCAAAACGGATCACCCGGATATTGTCTGATACGGTCACAACATCGCGGGAAATAGAGGGGTCGGATACAAATACGGTAACCTGATGCCCTTTTTCAGCGAGCATCTGGGTTGTGAAATAGCAATAAGTGCTTATTCCTCCGCCATAGAATGGCGGGAATTCTGTTGTAAGAAGCCAATAATTCACTGACTATGATTTTTGATAAGGATTTAAATATTGGGAGGCTCATTCCGGAACTACCCGCGTTTGAAAAAAGACTTAAGAGAACGACGCCCTTGCAAAACCTTTACTACGGTAGCTATTTTTTTGAACCATTTAGGCAAAAGTTCATATTCATAATCGTACCATTCCTGAATCTTTTTGGTCTTCCTTTGATAGTGTATGGCCTTCTGCCGGAGCAGCTCAAAGGATTCGAAATTCACGTAAAGGTTCGTATATTCCTCCTGGGATAAGCTGGCATGATGTTTAACCTGTTTCCCCTCAATTGTTTTTACAATCACCGGGATCTCTGGCTCTCCCGCAGGGAACTCTTTGTGTTTGCTATACCCTGTCAATTTCTTGCAGTAATAGTAGTCGAACAAGCGACCATAGGATTCTGCCTTTTGTTTCCAGGTCCAGTTACTTATTCTGATCTGGTTTTCGTTTCCAATGATCTTAAGAAGGCTTCTATCGTGCAATAGCAGGATGAGCTTTTCTTTCAATGCATTTTTTGATCTCTCTTTCAGAATAAACTGCTTTTGCAGTTTTCCAAACACTTCCCGCGCAATTCCAACATCTGTAGTGATTACGGTAAGTCCACATGCCATGGATTCCATAACCGGGTGCCCAACACCTTCCAGATCGGAAGCGCAAATATAAACATCAAGTTTATTGTAAAAATCATTCATTTGGTCAGGGTGCACCAAAGTGGATGGAATTTGTTTGTCCGCATACAATAATTCGATGGGATATCCTTCTTCTTTCAGTTCTTCTACAACGGGTTTTATGATGGTATTGAACCCTTTATGATCCAATCCATCTATATAGGTACCCCATTGGCTATTGCCGGCCCAGCCAACTTTCAGCTTTTTGCCGGGAGTGGACCAGTTTGTTTGGGGCTTCCTGAAAAACTTCCGGGTATCCACCCCGTCGGGGATCGTCATATAGGGGGGATGGTAACTGGGCACTGCATGATAAATGGAAGACAGGGCCCGGGATGAAACTATGTACCCATCGGAATTATTGGTGAAAAGTGGAATATTATTCCATTTTTCATACAGGCTAAGGGAAAGATGGTCATATACGCCCGTCAAAATAACGGTATTGTTCAGGAACTGCTCAAAATCCTTACGGGTTACATTGTATTTTGATCCCAGTATCTCCATTAGCTTTTCGCTGAAAAGCAAATGAAGGGACTCCCTCCAGAAAAAGTATAAGATATCATAACCTCCCTTCATCAACTCATGAAAGAACTCGAGCCTGCGGGGGCCAATATATTCATCATGGAAAAGGATGGTGAATTCAAAGCGGTCTTTCAGGTGCTCCTGGATATTCAATGCATTCTTGTGAAAGGCCCAATTCCGCACGTCTACGATCATGGCCACCTTCTTCAGCTTCTTTGGTGTTTCCGGAACATGACCCTGGGATGAATTCAGGTCAACAAAAGAAAAGGTAGCCGCGTTCCCGATCCTGGCCCCTTTTTCGTAAAGGGCATGGGAAAGTGGAAAGCTTTCCGTGTCAGTATTCGCATACTCATTGCTGTTAAATATCCCCAGCAATGCTTTCCTGTCCGCCACAAATGCTTTTTCATTCAGGTAGTCCGAAATGGATGGCGCTTTCGCCAATATATCCACATATTCTACCGGCCGCGGTGGCAGTCCGCTTGGTCCAACGCCTGCCTCAACATGGTCGATCGTTCTGAAATCACTGTTGACAAGAGAAAGATTGATGAAATCTGTTTGTATAAGATCGATGCATTCTGCGATGGAGGGGAAGGGATTATTGATCATAGCCATCTCATCTCCCAATACCATCACCCAGTCTTTTGTAGTATTTTGAATGGCCTGGTACAAAGAGGAATTTCCCTTATCGATGCCCCTTTCTTGTATACGATAGGGCAGGGAGGAGGTTTCAAGATAACTGATCAGTTTTTCCTTATCTGGCGGAGATAATTTTTCTATCGACAACAACCACTCGCCTTTGAAATCCGGCGTGTAATATTCCGCCGACATCATCAGTTCGATCAGCCTGGAGGTATTTTGTATCTCAGGTACGATCACCGTAGTGTTTGCTCCATTTGCAAAAAAGGTTTTGCCGGTTATTTGATAATCGTTACTCGTGTGCCGGCCTGTATGAAACCCGATCGTTCTTGCGTGATTGTAATTGTTTGCACGTGGATTGATATAAAAGACTTCCTTTTCAAAAAGTGTGATATTGTTGCTAAGCAACTGGCTCCCGTATTTTTTTAACTGGAAGTGATCTTTCAATATACTGGTGGTGAGTAATAATGAAGAATGGTCGGCGGGCTCCGTTCCATCAAAAGTTTTCAGCAATTGATCTTTGCACAGCACTACAAATGGGTGATTAGGCTGGGCGCCCAAAACTGCATTGTTCACACCAAATAAGCCATTGCCATGCTCACCAGACTCGAACCCCAAAAAACATTCATGAGAGAGTAGTTTATCCAGCGGAGAGATCAATTTGACATAGGGGTCAAGATAAATTCCCCCCTCCTCGATCATGGCATGTAATCGTAAATAGTTACTGGCATTGGCCCAGTTTTGATTGGATAAGGCATTACTGATGTATGGCAGATCTACAGGGGAGTTATGTTCGTTCCATAACTTGAACTCCCAATCGGGGTGCATCCGTCTCCACTCCTCAATGAATTGAAGGGTTTTTGGGGGTAACACATTAGATCCAAACCAACAGTAGTGGATTTTTTTTGGTATCATTCCTTCTTGACTTCAGTTTTACAAAAATCGCTGCAAAACCATTTTTAGGATTCAAAATTTTTCAAATCTATAAGACTTATCTACAGGTCCTTTTTTGAAACAACCTGGTTATGGGGCAAAGTATTGTTAATAGTTAGATTCGGTCCGGAATATTGCTTTCATACAGCAACTGACCTTTTTACAGGAAGAAATGTCTCTTTGGGCTGTTGGTTGAACAATTCTTACTTCATTTTCCTTTCTTCTTATTCTCAAAAGAAAGACCAGAAAATGTATTTGATAAATAAAATTAGAACAAAAACCTGATTCGATGTCATTTATGCGAAGATCCTTACCTTACGGATTACATGGTAGCGCTACCAGTCTTTGCCGCGGATGATGGCTATCCTGAAATTTCATCACTTTTTAATTTGTGAGGAGAAACTTGCACAAAAGAATTGGAAAGGATCAATGTTTACTGCTGGCATATAGCTCCCGGTATAATCTCCTTGTTGTATCGATATTGAATGCAGCATAACAATAGTTGCCGGAATTCTTTCCCATCTCTGCCAGCAGCTCCCGGTTATTGTTGTAAAACAAGATCTTTTCAATGGCCTCTTCCACGGAATTGAACAAATGTCCATTCTTTCCATGATCGATCATATCCCTGTTGCCTACCCGATCTGATAACAATACTGGCTTTCTCAGCGATAACGCTTCCAACACAGCAAAGGGCAGTCCTTCAAATCTGGCGGTAGACATGTACACATCACCGGTGGCTACCTGGTTCCTGGCTTCTTCGGGCGTAAGCCACCCGGTGATCTGGAAGTTCCGGGCAGTGATCTTTTCAGCATCTGGGCCATAACCGATCCAGATGAACTCTATATCTGAGTGAGATTCCAGTTGAGTGGCAATGGCATTGAACAGTCCGGGATCTTTCTGATCCAGGATCCTTCCACTGGTTACGATGCGCAACTTCCGTTGCTTGTTCACCAGCGCGCGTTGTGAAGCTTCATCGATAGTATAGTCCTTGCAGACGGGCACTCCATTATTGATCAGGATGGCTTTTATGCCTGCCTCCTGGTAGGCTTGCAATTCCGATCCGGAACAACAAACCACTTTCCCATTGAAGAGAGAGCTGAACCATTCCAGTTTTTTATAGGCAAAATTCGAGAACGCGGACTGGCCCACCAGGAAGGGAGCGCCATTGGGAGTGTAGATCACATTCCGGATCCCCAGTAGTTGGCAAACGATCCGGCCAATGAACCCGCTTTTGGAAGAATGCATATGTACCGCATCGATTGACTGATTTTTCTTCAATCGCTTCAATATCTTGTATAGCTCTATAAATGCCTTGAGATCCTTGATGGGGTGGATGGACCTCTGTGCAGACTTCCAGTGAATATATTTTACCCTGGGCGATCTCAATTGTTTTTTTGCATCGGCCAGTTTTACAACATGCGCACGTTCACCATGTATAATGATATGGTTGTCCCCTGAAGGGTCTTCAACAAGAGATTTGAGAAAAGCAACGATACCGCCTGCAAATGGTTCTACAACATGCACAATGTTCATAAGAATATATGCCTCCTGGTAAGGATAAACAGGTTGCAAATATACGAAAGCGGGAACGGCTTTTGGCCTCGAGTTTTGAATGGGCTAAAGCCTGAAAATCAGGAATAGAGAGCTTTCTTCACTGGCAGCAATATCTTTTGGGGGATCAGCATCAGGAGCCTGAGCTTTATAGTTCCCAGCAATTTCAGCCAACTGCTTTTCCCATAGGCACGAACCACCTTTATGCGGCTTTTATATTGTTCCTGCCTGTTGGAAATGGAGATACCCTTTTCATTGATCTCGCAAGTGACCATGAATTCAGGTATCACAGCACCTTGCCCCTGTTTCAGTAACTCATAAAAGATCCCGTAGTCTTCTGCATGCGGGTACTCATATGGGTAATAAACGGGGTGATTGCTATTGAAACGCCATATTACTGTAGGATGTATGAATACATTCTTGAAATACATTTTTTTTTGTATTTCCCTGTCCTCTACCGGTGTTCTGTACTTGTAGTTCTCACCCGTTGTGAAATTCTTGAAATAGCACCAACTGCCTAGTAATTGCACCTGTGGCGAAGCTTTTAGGAAGCTCACCTGTTTCTCAAAGCGATCTTCGCTGCAAAGGTCGCCGCAATCCAGGCGGGCGATAAGCCCTTCCGTTGTTTGGCTATGGATAAGTTCCAGCCCGGTATTGAGTGCATGGGTGATGCCACTGTTCTTTGGCTGATGGACCACCTCAACCTGCAGGTGCGGTGATACTTCCTGCAAGAGGCGTTCCTTTGAAACGGGCACCCTGCTTCCATCATCCACCACTACTACTTTGAATTTTTGCCAGGGATACCGTACAGACCGGAGCGACCGTATCAGTCCTTCCATATTGTTGTAACAGGGTATCAGTAAGAAGAAGTCCGGCATGATTACAATGATGTGGTGCGAAGGTATAGCACTTTCCGGTAGTTCTGTTTGTTTTAAAACAAATTCCTACTCATGCCTGGCAGAATATTGTGGTTCCTTCCGGTGCAGGCGATGCCTGGCTGATCGGGGAAAACACGGGTACGGTGGGCTCTGTCAATTTTCTCGGCACCTTCAACAATGACCCGCCCAGTTACCGTGTGAACAATGAGGTTGCAGGAAGGATCGACCCGATGAAAACTGGGTGCCGCTGCGGAAATTCAGTGGCTTCTTCTTGAATTTATGTTCTCATTTGCGAACAAAGTTTTGTATTGAGAAAACTGTTATATTTGTGATTCAGGTCAATGGACCACCACATTCAATTCATATTAAATCAGGTTTCACATGCTACAATTAATCAAAAACAGGCTGTATTATGGTCATTATTGCAAGACCTATGCTTCGCGAATTCATTCTCCGTTATCCCATCAGCGCCAATGCCTTAAACAAATGGTACATTGATGTCTCAAAAGCTGATTGGAAAAATTTGCAGGAGTTAAAAAGAACCTTCAACTCTTGCGACTATATTGGCAATGACAGATACGTCTTTGACATCGCCGGTAACAGGTTTAGATTGATCGCAATGATCCATTTCCGTCGCCGGACCATTTATATACGAAAAATACTTACTCATGATGAGTATACAGCATGGAGTAAGAAAGGGCTGCTCGATTCGGCCTGAAACAAAATATGATCAAGATCGAAAATAAACAGCAGTATTATTCAGCTATGGCTGAAATTGAGAACTACCTGCAACGCGGATTCTCCAAATTATCAAAGAAGGAGGATCAACGCTTGCATGAATTATCCGTTGCCATAGAGGCGTACGAGATGCTGGAGTTTCCGATGCCGGTCCAGCCAAGCTTTAATGAGATCCTTATCTATGTAATGCAAAAAAAAGGATTGACCCAAACTGAATTATCAAAGAGCCTGGATGTTTCTAAATCTTTTATTTCCGAAGTGCTGAGCGGTAAAAAAGAACCGAATGTTGATTTGCTGAAGAATCTCCATTTTCAATTCCATATTGATGGAAACATTTTGTTAGATAGTCTGACCAGATCACAAAAGCAGTCGGCAACAAAAAGGGCCGGATCAAAAACTACCTCCAAAACTGATTCGGCGAGATCCCGTTCTTCAAAAAGATCTTCTTCCACATCCGTTTCCAAAAGAGCGCGATAAATAAAATATCATTCTCCCCAATTCTCTCTATCCAAACTCCGGTATTGTATCGCCTCGGCAAGATGTTCGGGCCTGATCTCTTCAATTCCTGCCAGGTCCGCGATCGTTCTGCTGACCTTCAGGATCCTGTCATAAGCCCTGGCGGAGAGCTTGAGCTTTTCCATGGCTGATCTCAGCAATTGTTTTCCTTCAGCATTGACTGTGCAAACCTGTCGGAATAATTTCTTGGTCATCTGTGCATTGCAATAGATGGCGGGTACATGCCTGTACCTCGCTGCCTGTCTTTGTCTTGCGTGGATCACTCGATCACGGATCAGGGCCGATGATTCCGCTTCCTGGTCTTTCTCCAGGTCGCTGAAGGGAACGGGTGTTACTTCCACATGCAGGTCTATCCGATCCAGTAAGGGGGCGGATATTTTGCTCAGGTATTTCTGCACGGCGCCGGGATGGCAACTGCAGGATTTTTCCGGGTGATTGTAATAGCCACATGGACATGGGTTCATGGCGGCCAGTAACATGAAGCTGGCGGGGAAGTCTACGGACATCCGGGCCCGTGAGATGGTCAGCTTACGCTCTTCCATCGGCTGGCGCATCACTTCCAGGGCAGTTCTCCTGAACTCAGGAAATTCATCCATGAAGAGGACTCCATTGTGGGATAGGGATATCTCGCCCGGCTGCGGGATGCTGCCACCGCCTACCAGGCTCATATCACTGGCGGTATGATGTGGCGCCCGGAATGGCCTCGCTGTGATCAGGGTGGCATCTGTGAGGAGCTTACCGGCCACTGAATAGATCTTGGTTGTTTCAAGGGCTTCTTCCAATGTGAGTGGGGGAAGGATGGTGGGCAAACGGGAAGCCAGCATGGTCTTGCCTGCGCCGGGTGGTCCGATAAGAATGGCATTATGCCCACCGGCCGCTGCTATCTCCAGCGATCGTTTGATGTTCTCCTGTCCTTTCACATCCATGAAATCGCCATCAGCTTCGGAGTAATTGGAAGCGAAGGCGGTGGCAATATCCACTTTGGTGGGATGGATCATTTTTTCGCCTTTGAAATGATCGATCACGTCATTGATATGGGCAACGCCGAATACATTCAATCCTTCTACCACGCCCGCTTCGCGGGCATTTTGCTGGGGAACGAAGAGGTCGGAAAACCCATCCTTAATTGCGTTGATGGCGATGGGTAATGCTCCTTTAACGGGGCGTATCGTTCCGTCCAGTTGAAGCTCTCCTTTGAGAACGGTCTTGAGCAGTCGCTCAGGGTGAGGGATCTGTTCCGTAGCGGCAAGTATGCCGATGGCAATGGCCAGGTCGAATGCCGTACCTGATTTGCGAATGGCCGCAGGCGCCAGGTTCACCACCAGTTTTCGCCTTGGCATGAAATAGCCATTTGTTTTGAGGGCGCTTTCCACGCGTTGAAAGCTTTCCTTCACGGCACTGTCGGGCAAACCAACCAGGTAGTATTCCCGTCCTGCCATTTCATTCACTTCCACTTCGATGGTGATGGCATCCACGCCAAATACGGCGCTTCCAAATGTTTTTACAAGCATGCAGGGTTGTTAAGGCTGCAAGGTAGGGGAGCGGGGGATCCGGATGGCTACGTATGTGTATTCAGGTTAGATTATCGCTGTAGAGTTTGTTTTAAAACAATAGCGGATAAAAATGGAACTATTTCTCTTCTTTGGCTGATCCCTCAAACAACAAATTCACGCCCGGGTCAATCACAAATTCCGAAGGCTGACCCTTCACCGGGAAACTGAAGCTCGTTTTACTATCCCTTACCCGTAACGTGATCACTGTGGGAGCAGTTTCCCCGGCTTCAGTCCAACCAAGGTCCAAATGAAAATCAAACGGCATGGTTTGCAACTGCTGAATGGTGCCGGTGATCAGCTTTCTGGCCGCATCGTATTTCCAACGGATATCCAGTTGCGGCTGTCCCGGTGTATACAACCATTGTTTGAAGAACTTGTTCAGGTTCCTGCCGGAGGCTTTTTCCATCACTTTCAGGAGGTCTTCGGTGGTGGCATTCTTGCCGGAATATTGTGCATAGTAATTCCTGATGCCACGGATAAATGCGCTATCGCCTATCTGTTTCCGCAGCATATGCAATACCCATCCACCTTTCTGGTAGGAATTGGCATTGAGCAACTGGAGATAATCGGTAACAGAGCTGTCCACCACGGGTTCACGATATTTTCTGCTGAATGTGAGCACCGTTTTACGATCCTTTGCGCGCATTTCAGCGGCGGTATCTTCCCCGCGGGTCCTTTCAAAATACCAGATGGTCATATAGGTAGCAAAGCCTTCGCTGAGCCAGAGATGGCTCCAGTCGGCCTCTGTGGCCATATTGCCGAACCACTGGTGAGCGATCTCATGCGCTAAGAGGGATTCGCATTTTCTTGCTCCCGTAATGGAATTCTCAGCATAAAAGATGGCACTGGCATTCTCCATTCCCCCAAATTGGGTAGTGGATTGAACATTGGCCAGTTTCCTGTAAGCATAAGGCCCTACCAGTTTGATGAAATAGCTCAGGATATCCTTTGCCAGGGCATAGTCATAGAATCCTTTGTCCTTGTTCTCGGGATAGATCCAACTGGTGACGGGGATGCAATCCACATCGCCGGCATATTGCACGGCAAAATCAGCAGCGCCGATCACCATGATCTTGGTGGGCAGGGGCACTGTTTCCTGGTAATGCGTGAGTTTCTTCTTATTGGGAAGTGCAGACTCTTCAATTTGTACGCCGTTTGCAATTACCTGGTAATGGTCAGGCGCGGTGACTATGAATTCCACTGCTGCTTTATCGGAAGGATGATCATTACAGGGTATCCAGTTTCGGGCGCGATTGGGCCAGTTATCGCTGAAGAAACCACGATGGCCATATTTATTCTTTCCGATGATCAATCCATCTGCCGGCACTCCTTCATAACTGATCACGATGGAACGGGTTTCGCCTGTTGCCGCAGGTGTATTCAGGGCTATTCGAAGGGTGTCACGTAGATGCGTATACGATAATGGCTTTCCATTCTCTGAAACACCTGTTACCGTCATGCCCTGGCCTTTCCCATTGGGGCTGATCAGGTCGAGCTGCAGGAGGGAACTGGCTTGCAGGAAAACGGCATTCACCGTTGCTTTACCAGTGATCTGGTTATTGAGATCGTTCAGTTCCAGTTCGTACCTGTAACTGTTCACATCAAAAGGGGATCCCGGGCGTTGTGCCATCACAGGGTAAAGGATAAGCGAAGCCAGCAGCAGTAAGAGGCTTTGTTTCATCGAATAAGTGTTTAATACCAGTTATAGTTTCTCCAGTAGTTCCACCACCTTTTCCCTTTTGAGGATCAGGTAACCGAGGCGATCGTTGCTGATGCCGTCTTTCAGTTGGTAGCTGAAATGCAATTGATCGCCGCTCACGGTAGTTTCGAAATATTTGAATGAAATGTTCGGATATGCTTTCAGCTCTTCGCCGATCTCGTACAGGTGCGTACTGAGAATGAACAAAGAGTTCCTGATCTTGATCAGTCCTTTGATAACGGTGGATGAGCATTTCATGGCATCTTGCACGTTGGTACCTTTGAAGAGCTCGTCTATCAGCACCAGCCATTTCTTTCCATCGTTGATCTTGATGATGGTATCGCGGATGCGTTGTACTTCATTGAAGAAATAGCTTTCGCCCTTCACGATATTGTCCACTACATTGATATTGCTGAGTAACCCATCAAAAAGGGTGAGGGTCATGGCTTCCGCAGGTACGCCCATGCCGAGATGGGCCAGGAAAACGGAGGAGCCTACAGCTTTGATGAACGTGCTCTTGCCGGCCATATTGGCGCCGGTGAGGAAAACGAAATTACTGTCCTTGCTCATCTGCACATCGTAGCTCACCGGGGTGGGCAGCAGGATATGGTAAAGTTGCCTGGCATCGATCAATGGCTGTGCTTGTTGAGAGAATACAGGGAATATGAGATTGAATTGCTTTACGGCGCGGGCCATGGAATACCATGCGTCGAATCTGCCATAGATGGCGATCAGCTCAAATGCGGCAGACTTGAATTCATCTTTCAGGAACCTGCCGTAATAGATCACTTCATTGGCACTGAGCTTTTGTGCCGGGTCCCTTTGTGCCAGTTCAGCCAGGATGGGCTTGTTGATGAGTTGTCTTGCGCGGGTCAGGTAACTACGGATCAATACCGGCGGTTCTTCCTGGGTGAAAAGATTGATCAGGGCATCGATCCCCCGGGCAAAATCTGCGAAATGTGAAATGGAATATCGCACCAATGCATAATCGGCCACATGAAAGAGGCGATAGCTCAGTGCGTTGATGGCGCCAGCGGATGGAATAGAGTCTACATGGCTATCGTAGAACTTTTCAATCACCATCAGGGTGCCATTGGAAATGCTTTTCGGCCATGCGTCCAGGTTAGAAAGGATGGTGCGGAGCACCTGCTGGGTTTGAGTGATCTGTTGCAGATCACTGAAGGGATTGGAAAAATACTTCATCAGCCACTCCCTTCCCTCGATGGTTTGAGTGAAGTTGAGGCGATGGAAGATGGAAAATTCCTCTTCGTGCTGAATAATGGATAGGTCGTTAAATGTGGTATTGTCTATTTGCATAGCCGCGTTTAGGTGATATAAGAGTTAGCGGGCGAACAAAAGCCGCTGTCCTCTCTGTGATTCATCCCACTGTCCGTTTCCATACACGAGATGTCCATTTACGAAAGTATGGGTGATGGCAGCAGGGGCCGTGAATCCTTCGAGCGGGCTCCAGCCGCATTTGTACAGGATATTCTCCTTGCTTACGGTAGTGCTTTGATCCAGATCCACCAATACCAGGTCTGCATGATAGCCTTCGCGGATAAAGCCGCGATCCGCCACCTGGTAGCACCTGGCCACGGCGTGGCTCATCTTCTCCACTACTTTTTCGATACTGATCTTCCCTTGTTTTACATAATGCAGCATCAGCAGGAGGGAATGTTGCACCAGGGGAAGGCCGGCATGGGCTTTTTCATAGGGCTCTTCCTTTTCGGCCCAGGTATGCGGGGCATGGTCTGTGGCGATCACATCCAGCCTGTCGTCCAGCAGGGCATTCCACAGTGCTTCGCGGTTATGCGGCGCCTTGATGGCAGGATTGCATTTGATGAGATTCCCTTTCGCTGCATAATCATCGGCAGTGAAATGAAGATGATGTACGCAAACCTCGGCGGTGATGCGCTTATCTTCCAGCGGCAGCATATTGGTGAAGAGCTGTAGCTCGCGCTCTGTGCTGATATGCAGGATATGCAGGCGGGTATTGTGTTTCTTGGCTATCTGGATAGCTGCGAAAGAAGATTCGAAGCAGGCGTTCTCATCACGGATAATGGGATGGTCTGCCGGCTCCAGCGTTCCTTTTTCTTTTTTGAGCCGCTCGAAATTGGCCTTGATGATCTTCTCGTCCTCACAATGGGTGGCGATCAGCACCTCGCTCTCACGAAAGATCTTGTCGATGGTAAGATAATTGTCTACCAGCAATCCGCCCGTTGAGGAGCCCATGAAGATCTTGATACCGGCGATCTCATGTTTGCGGTCGTTGGTCCGCAGGGCTTCATCGGCATTATCATTGGAGGTGCCCATATAAAAGGAGTAATTGGCCAGGGAGCTTTGGGATGCGATCTGGTATTTATCTTCCAGCAGTGCCTGGGTGAATACGGGCGGCACGGTATTTGGCATTTCCATGAATGAGGTAACGCCTCCGGCCACAGCGGCCTTTGCTTCGGAATAGATGGTAGCCTTATGGGTAAGGCCGGGCTCACGGAAATGTACCTGATCATCGATGGCGCCGGGCAACAGGTGCTTGCCGGTTCCATCAATCTCTATAACGGGCACAGATGGTTGAATTGTCCCTGCAATTTTTTCTATCCTGCCTTTGGAGATCAGTACATCTTTGGCCTCCAATTTGCCTTCATTCACTACTATTACGTTCTTAATCAGGTAATTTTGCATAACTTGAATTTCAATAGCCAATTAATAAACAATCCAACATGCAATTTATTGTAAAAACCGTTGTCGGCCTTTCAATTGCAATTTTTCCCTTCATTTCCTGGTCCCAAAGCTCATACCTGCCGCAAAGTAACAAACACCAGCCCTTTCTCGACCGGCTGGAGATCATGCTTCAACGCAACCTGGAGCTGAATGTGGAAACTACCAAATCGTTGAACAGGCTTACTGCGGTAAAGATGAGTGAGTATGCGGATTCATTACACAAGGCAGGGGCATTGCAACTGTCGAAGGTAGACGAATACAATCTCCAAAGTGTGTTGATGAATAACAGCGAATGGGTTACGGGAGACCGATCCTCTTTCCTGAGCCGGAAGAGTGTGTGGAATACTTTCTATAAAACGAAGGCAAATTTGCTGGAAGTGAATGAAAAGGATTTCTTCCTGGCCGTGAACCCCGTATTTCAGGGACAAATATCCGAAGAGACCGATTATAATGGCAAGCGGCAGTTCCTTAACACGAAAGGGATCGCATTTCGCGGAACCATAGCAGACAGGTTGGGATTCTCTGCTTACCTGGTAGATAACCAGGAGAGAGGGCCACTGTTTGTGCAGGAACGCATCATTCATGACAATGCAGTACCGGGCGTGGGCTTCTATAAAAGGTATAAGCAAACCGGGGTGGATTATTTCGATGCCCGTGGATCAATCAACTTCACCGCTGTTAAGAAATATCTCGATTTCCAATTTGGGTATGATAAGATGTTCATCGGGAACGGCTATCGCAGCCTCTTCCTGAGTGATTTCGGCAATAGCTATCTTTTCCTGAAGATCAATACCAGGATCTGGAAATTCGATTATACGAATGTGTGGATGGAGCTGACTCCCCAAACCATCCGCATCAATGCCGGCGATAAATTGCTCGATAAGAAATACGCAGCCATCCGCCACCTCAGCCTGCAAGCCACTCCCTGGCTGAACCTGGGGCTCTTTGAAGCGGTAGTGTTTGGAAGAAAGAATCATTTCGATTTTACCTATCTCAATCCCGTCATCTTCCTCCGCGTGAGCGAACAACAGAACGGTAGTGCAGACAATGCATTGGTAGGATTCGATTTCAAGGCCAATGTGGCAAAGAAGCTTCAGTTCTACGGACAATGGATGATAGATGAGTTCGTACAAAAGGAGCTTCGCGCCGGCAATGGCTGGTGGGGCAACAAGTTCGGCATTCAGTTGGGTGGCAAATACATCAATGCCTTCAAGGTGAACAACCTCGACCTGCAGGGGGAGCTGAACCTGGTCCGTCCATTCTCTTATTCGCACTATGATTCCACTTCCAATTACACACATTACAATCAGCCGCTGGCCCATCCGCTGGGCGCCAACTTCGTGGAGGCTATCGGTATTGTGCGCTATCAACCGATCCCCAAATTGACTACGTCCGCAAGACTGATCTTCTGGAAGCAGGGGGTGGACACAGGCAATAGCAATGTGGGCACCGATATCTTCAAAATGAACTTTACGCGGAGCGGCGATTATGGGTACAAACTGCCTGCTGGTCCCAAATCCACGGGGCTGAATGCACAACTTTTAGTGTCTTACGAACTGAAAGAAAACCTTTTTGTGGACGGTTCCGTAATGGTTAGAAGGTTGAAGGCCGACGTGATCACAGAGCGGAATTCCAACTATTTCACACTGGGATTGCGGTTAAATATGAATAGAAGAGAGTACGACTATTGAGTTTGTTCAATAGCGTGATTGAACCATATTTCGAAAAAATCATCAACCGGAATTAGCGATCCAGGCCATGGGCCGGATAGTTAATTCCGGTTTTTTACGTCTCATTACTGGAAAATAAGGGCAAACCCGACAAATTGAATGGTTAAATTTTACCATAGACAGTGTTACGCCCGGGAAAATCTTCTTGAGGTAATAATTTGATAATGAAAGAGTAATAAAAAGGAAACAATCAGGTAGGGGCACAAAAAAGTGCCGCTTTTGGGCGGCACTTCACTAATCAAATACCATTAACCATTAAACCTTATCCTATGATGTAAAATTAATGATTTTTTATTCGCCACATAATATTTGTGACAAAAGTTTTATACACTTTGTATACATTTTTATCTTTAAAGGGTTTAATGAGCTTATTTGATGTGTGAATTGGATAAATCCGGCGACTAACAATTGTTATTGTGATGTGGAATTGAAAAAACAGTTGCATCCGACCGTGTCGCCCGCTTTTCGTAAAAGAAGATAAAGTTCTTTATTCTGGAACTTTAGTTCACCCTGTATTTTCAGTTTTTTGCCGGCAGGGGCAGCCCTGATAGTCAAAATATCCGGGGCAGGTATAACCGCAGCAGCTTTGTCTACCGGATCTTCAGGCAATTCATTTTGTGGAGGTAGTTCAGGTAGTTTCGGAATTGTTTTCGAGATCTCCGTCAGGAATTCATCCAGCCTTTTTGAGTCGATAGGTTGTAATGTATAGTTGAATGTTTGCTTTTCTGCCAGGGTGAATTTGATAACCCCGCCATACAACCGGGTTGTATCAGAAGAATTCAGCACGATATAAGACTCAAGGCCCGGAGGTATCTTCAGTTTATTCCAGGGAGCGAAATCGAATGTATTGTTGGCTTTGAGCACTCCCTCTATATTCAGTCGGATGGATGGGATCAGTAAATATGCGGCCACCTTTTGATTTTTGGGAATAGCATCGAGTTGTACAGTAATGGATACATCTTTGGCGCCTGGCAGGTTGGATGCAATGCGGTCGCAATTGTACCATCCCCAATCATTCACGGGAAGTGTATAGTTGGCTGGCATATCAGCGTAATTCAATGATTGGCCCAATGCGGAAGACATGAAGCTGTCCACGTTGAAAAGGGTAGGGCTGAGGTTACGCAAGAGACCTTTGAATTCAGGTTTCCCGATATTTTCTTTATGGTAGATCACCATTGGATGGCGCTGGTAAGGTGCTGCATCCAATACCATTCTGTCTGCCACATATCCAGCCTTCATCAACCTGGTAAAGCAGGTATCCAGTTTTTCATCTTTGAACAAGGATGGTATCTTGAGATGATTAATATCCGATTCATTTTGGATATAAGCATACAATGCATCCAGTTCTACATTACTGATCACCGGGTACACATTCATAGGGGTAAGGTTCCATTGGAAGTATTGATAGACGTAGTAAATATTACCTGATGCCAGCACTGCCTGATTATTCCTTGTCCAGGCATACAGCATCTCCGGATAATTAGGATCCAGCTTTTTCATTCTTTGTACGATATGCGCCAGGTCCGGCCCGGTCAGGTCTTTGCCAATAGCATGGCAGGTTGCACAATTGTCGTTGAATGATTTTTTACCTGCCAGCAGTTGTTGTGTATTGTCGCTGGCTGGTATTGCCGGTAACAGTTCCCGTTCGGCTTTTTTCCAGTTCACCAACTGTCCGTTCTGTTCTTCTCCAAAATAGGATCCCATTTCAGGATCGAAATAAGGGGAGGGAACGGTGATGTACAAAGGTTTTTTGATGGTGGCTTTTTCTCCGGCAGCAGGCCTGATATTGATCATGCCGGCACTGGATAGCGGTTGTCCATCATGGATAGTAGTTAAGCCACCTTTCAGGATATCCTCCATGGAATAGGCTTCCTGTACTTGTAGGGTGATCTGCTTCTTATCGCCTGCATCGATAGCGCCGGCCGGTATCAGGATTGTGGCGCCATTGGCAGTACGGAGCTTTGTTTCTTTGGTAACATCGATGGTGAAAATCTGGATGGGAAGTTTGGAAGAATTAAAGAGAGGATTGACTGGTTGGGATTGCTTACATGCCATGGCCATCAGCAGCAGGCCGACAGCAAATAAGATTATTTTCATAGCAAGGGGTTGTGTTCAAACATAAACACCCCGGGCTGGAAGAATGTTGAAGCAAATTCGGTTATCCCTCAAAAATAAGTGAGAAGATGATCATTCGCGATTGCAGTCTGTCGATTGTACTGGAGAATTTCAGGTTCGGGTCACGGGAGTGGACATTCATGAGCCCGTTACTGATCTTGATCTCGGGAGAGAGGATGAATACGGGAAAATAGAAGTTGAAACCGATACCGGCTTCAATACCCAGATCATATTTTTTCAGTTTCACCAGGTCTTCGGCGCGGCGGGCGGTGGAGTTGGAAGTGAGATCATATTCGAACTTGCCACCGGCAAACATATATACACGAAAATTATCGATACGGTCTGAGCGGAATTTCAGGTGAACGGGAAAACCGAGCAGGATGGATTCTACTTTCTTGGTCATCACCTTTTGCTCTTCTTTTGCGGGGTCGGGTGATTTGAGGTGATAGGTGAGGTTCTTGTAAGAGAACAGCAATTGGGGGAAGATGGCCCTCAGTTCAAAGCGGGGAGAGAGGCGCAGGGTATGGATACCGGCCAGGCCGAAACCGCCTGCATTCTCCGGGTCCACCACCATCACACTGTCCTGCCCCAGGAAACTGGGGTGTTGGCTCAGGTTGAACCGGCTGGTATTGTACATGAGTGCAATACCTAAATAGTATTTTTTATCATCGTGATTGGGAAGATTCAATTCACGTTGTGCGATACTCCTGAAAGAAGTGATCAACAGTATCAATATTGTGGCCAGGCGTGTCAGTTGCCTTTTTTGCTGCCGCAGTAAATTGTGCATATACCTAAACTCAACCTTTTTAACTTGGTGTCCGAAAATCCGGCTTGTTGTAAAATGTGTAGAAATGTTTCGCCTTCGGGGAATGCTTTTACTGAATTGTTTAAATATTGATACGCGTCTTTGTTTTTGGATAACCATTGGCCTGCCCTGGGGGCCACTACATTCAAATATAGGTTATATAAGCCTTTGAATGCAACCTGTTTCGGCTTTGAGAATTCCAGGATCATGGCCCTTCCTCCGGGTTTCAGCACCCGGTACATTTCTGCCAGGCCCTTATCGAGATCCTCGAAATTCCGTACGCCAAAGGCCACGGTTATGGCATCAAACGTGTTGTCGGGAAAATTTATTGCCTCGGAATCGCCTTTGCGAAGCTCTATCCGGTCATTTAACCCGAGTTTGGCAACTTTGGTTCTGCCCACGGCCAGCATTTGTTCTGAAATATCTATGCCAATGATCTTGTCTGGCTGTAAATATTTCTGGGTCATGATAGCTACATCGGCTGTTCCTGTAGCTACATCGAGCACGAGCCTGGGGTTCAGGTCTTTCAATTGGCGGATACCCTTCTTTCTCCATCCCTTGTCGATCCCCACGCTGAGAAAACGGTTGAGCAGGTCGTACCTGCAGGCGATCTGGTCAAACATTGCTTCCACCTGCTGCTTCTTGCCCTTTTCCGACTGGTCGAAAGGAACTATCGTGTCGTGCGTAAACTTTGCCATGAGGGGGCGAAGATACAGCAAGTTTCGGGATCGGGTGCCTAATGGGGGAAGGTATCGTATCTTGCAGCCCTAATCTGCCTCCCATGTTGATCAAGAAAGCAAGTTATCTCATCAGTAGTCCGGATATCAAACAGTGCCCAAAGGGCGACAGGCCCGAGTATGCCTTCATTGGCCGCAGTAATGTGGGCAAGAGCTCGTTGATCAATATGCTGAGCGGCCATTCGAAGCTGGCCAAGACCTCCGGCACCCCGGGAAAGACCCAGTTGATCAATTTCTTTGAGATGGAAAGCATCCCCGGCAGCGCGGAGCAGGGAGCCGATCGTGATAAGAAAGGGCAGACAGGCCCCATCCAGAAATGGTTCATCGTTGACCTTCCCGGTTACGGTTTTGCCAAAGTGAGCCAAAGTAAAAGGAACCAGTGGGAACAGATGATAGAGAACTATCTCCGCCAGCGCGAGAACCTGGTGAATGTGTTCCTGCTCATCGATAGCCGCCATGGTCCCCAGAAGATCGACCTTGAATTTGCGAACAAACTCGGTGAATGGGAGATCCCATTTGCCCTCACTTTTACGAAGGCCGACAAGGAAACGCAGAAAGAAGTGGCGAAGAATGTGAAAGCATTCCTGGAGGAAATGCGTAAGACCTGGCAGTTCCTGCCCCGGAATTTTGTTACCAGCGCAGAAAAGAAACTGGGAAGAGACAAGATCCTTGGATTTATCGAAGAATGCAATAAAGCACCCGAAAATCCGGAGTAATAAATGCACTGTGGTGAGATCATCACCTCCTTAAAACTAAAAACCTCCGCAGACGATGCAGAGGTTTTTTAGTTTACTACCTTATTGGCGCAGCTACTGCTGGCAAAGGCTTCGGGTTTGGCCTTGAATGCAAAGCCCATCCCAAGGATATAGCCCATTGCTTCTTTCAGTGCGTCGTTGCTTTTGAAGTGCGGATTGGTATTGATGTCTGCATGAACCTCCATATCCACATTGTGTTTTGTGAAGAGGTTGCAAAGCTCATACGCAATCTCGATGCTCCTGGCCACTTCCACCAGCATACGTTCCTTGATAGTGTATTGCTGCCTTGTTTTTTCGTTGTGGATGAACATGAATCCTCCATGTCCTTCGCGCAGGAAAACGATCACGGTAGCAAATTCTGTTTCGGAACCCTTTACCTGTGAGTCAGTGCCGATGCATACTTTCAGGTGATACCCTTTTTCAGTTTCACGCCTGATGGCCATTTCAACAGCATCGATGATAGGAAGATCGATCGGGTCGCCATTAAATTTTCTCCATAGCATAATAAAACGGGTTTGTGTAATTTACCGAAAAACCCGTTCAAAACCAAAAGGGGTACCTATTATTGTTTTATTAATTTCTCGCTATGGGTCTCATTTTCAGACTGCAAACGAAGTAAAATAACGCCTCTTTTTGCCCCATACACCTCAATTCGATTATACCCTGCAGATACCTTTCCCTGTTGCAATAGCCTGCCCGTCTCATCCAGCAACTGGTACGCATATGCCTTACCGGTAGTAAGCTCGATGGCATTGCTGATCAGGTTACTGTGCAGTTTGATGTCTTCGGACGCAGATGGTTGTAAAGTGGTCATATTGGAGTAATAAGCCCGCTCATCCGCTACGGTAATGGCCTGTGCACGGTAATACAAGCGCGCCTGTGTATTGGGCTTCCAACTGAATTGTTTGGTTTTGGTGCCTGCTTCCACCAGGTTGCTGAAATTGACGCCGTCCGCTGAATATTGGATATTGATGGTCTTGATGGGTTCATCCGCTTCATACACCCAATTCAGGATATGCTGGTTATTGCTGATCCTGCCGGTCAGGTTGAACCGTTGAACGGGTAGGGCCTGCGCAATGCTACCAGTCACTGCATAATAACCCAGGCTGGCAAAATCGCTGAGATTGGCATTGCCCACGCCGTCCACTACGAGGTAATATGTGCCTGTATTCAGATTGCTGTCAACCCCTGCATTCAGCAGCTCTGCCGGGTTATACCTGCCTACGGTATCGCCACGATGATTGAGGAGGGAAACCTTGATATCGAGATTGGCCCCTTCATTGGCAGCTCCGATACTTTGTGGATTGGCGCGGATGCGAAACCTGGCCGGCGTATTCACCTGGAAGGAGAATACATCCTTGTCGTCTTCGGTATTGATGATGCCGGTAGCGGCAAACTCGCTTCCCATCATGGCTACAGGCGTTGCGCCGGCCAGCGTTGAAGCATGCTCATCCGCGCGAAGACCAATATTCTTTGCGATCACTTCTATATCGTTCTGGATAGTTGTGCAGCTTTTGGCATTGGTGCCTGTATGCCAGGTGCTGAGGTTCTGGCCATAGCTCACCCCCATCAGCGGGCCCCATCCGATCTGGCCTGTGCCCTTGCCTTCTGCATATTCCTTGGTCTTTACACAGGATGCGTCCCAAACGCTCTGGTGCTGAAGGCCCAGTGTATGGCCGGCTTCATGCGAAATACAATCGGCCACGGACTGAACATTATTGCCGAGAAGGCCGCTGAAGACCCAGGCTGGCGTATCATCACCGTATTTGAAGGATCCCACATAGGAAATCCCACCCACTTTTTTGCCGTACCATTCCCAGGTAGGGGTAACTATCACGCGCATGCGCTTCAGGGCAGGCGCGTCAAAGAATACGGTGGAGTCGGTGGTGATATTGATATTGAAGATCCGATAGTCTTCTGCCACACGATTGAACATTTCAGTGATCTGTTCAGCCGTAAAACCAGATGGGTCTGCCTGGATCGGGCCATCCCAGTTCCAGGCAGTTCCCCTCACGGTTTGTCCGTCGAAATCGAGGAACACCGTTGCGGTTGCTTGCGGGTAACTATTGAGTTTAGGGATTTGAGAGAAGCTATGCAAGGTGATGCACAGGAAAGCGAACAAAGACAGAATGCCTTTCATAGATGCGGGATTGGAGGTGGATCAAATAGTGTTAAACAAGGGTACGATCAACAAACAAAGGCCTACTCGGCCAGTAAGAACTGCTGCTCTTCTTTCCGGAAAACATATTTATCGTTTTCCTGCGACAGCACCATCACATCCCCTTTCTTCGGGTGGATGATCTTTGCCCTGAGCGGCTGTTCCACACAGGGCGAAGAGTTCAGGCTGATATGCATCATGGCGCCCGAGAATTGAAATGAACGGATATTGATCGTAAGCAGGGTGGGCGACTGCTGTACTTTGTCTATGACCACTCCGGTAAAAGCATGCTGCCTGCTCATCTGGATACGAACGGTATCACCGATGGCTGCCGAAAATGTTTTCCGGATCGCTGACTGATCAGCCTCAAAATTGTTGGGGAGATTCTGGAATACCGCAGGATGAACAGTGCGGTGCTGTTGCACTGAAATGGCTTGCTGCGCATTTGCAGACGAGGATACGCATAGGAATACCACTAAGCCAGAGTAGAAAATTTTCATGCTCCAGGTTTTTACGAATGATAGTTGGATAAATACACTTTCTTAGGGTACGATCAGCAAGCTGGGAACAATAGGGGATCAATAGCCTTTGTTACCCGGATAAGGAATAATAAATAAAGGGAATACGTACCCGAAAACGCAAGGTAGTATGAATTATTATGTGAAAGATTTTTATTTGATATAAATCAAATGTGTAAGCGCTATGGAAAAGCTGTGAATTGTAATCTTCTTATTTTTAGAAAGAAAAATGAAAGAATGGAACTGATATTAATCGATACCAATCCAAAGATGGTCGCTGCCTGGCAGGAATTTTTCAAAGCAGAAGAGAAAGTAAGGATAGTAGAGGGCGACCTCACCTCCCTGGTTTGCGATGCAATTGTAAGTCCGGCCAATAGTTTTGGTTTTATGGACGGAGGGGTGGACTATGCTATTTCAGAAAGATTGGGCTGGGATCTGGAAAAGGAGCTGCAGCAAAAGATCAGAAAATTGCCGGAGGGCGAATTACTTGTTGGAAAGGCCTTGTTGCTGGAAACGAAGGATAAAGAGATCCCATTCCTGATCTCTGCTCCTACTATACGGATCCCTACCAATTTCAATATCGATACTTCAGTGAATGCCTACCTGGCTATGAAAGCGGCTTTGATAGTGGCACAGGGTGAAGAGCGGATCAATTCCGTGGCTATCCCGGGCTTTTGTACAGGTGTAAGTCGCATGCAGCCGATGATCGCTGCCAGGCAAATGTTCATAGCCTGGGAAGAGATCGTTCATGGAAAGAAACAAGCACATAATGCTTTTGGAGAGGCTCAGAAGTATCACTGGAATATCAATCCGCAGGGAATGATCTGGACCCATTAGAACTGCCCGGTGCTCAGCAGCACCAGGGTACAGGCTTCCATAGTTTGGATCCCCTGCTCTTTGGCTTTCGCCTCCAGCTCTTCATTCTCTGTTCCGGGATTGAAGATGATACGCTTCGGTTTTAACGACAATATATAATCGTAGTATTCTTTTTGTCTTGCCGGGTTCAGGTACAGCGTTACGGTATCCACTTCATCGAACGGCTTCTTTTCGGTATCCACCGTAATATCAGCTACCTGAACCGGTTTGAGGCCGATCGCCACCACGGGATGGCCGGCATTGCGAAGTCGGTTCACAGCCAGGAAGCTGTACCGTTCCGGATTATTGGAGGCGCCGAGCACCAGCGTTTTTTTGGGAGTTTTCATAACATAAATATTACAAATTTGCCGCCACCTTTGTTCGCAGGAAGAGGTGGTAGTGGCTTTGAGGCGTTTGCTGCACAATGTTTTGCAGGGCGTCCTCAATATTGGCATACCGGAAACGGAACCCGGTTTCGAGCAGCCTGGCAGGATATACCCACCGACTCTTGAGTATCAGCTCTGTTTCTGTTCCGATCAGCCAACTGCCCATTTCAAGCATCCAGTTGTAAGCAGGCAGTCCAAATTTATGACCGGTGATCCTGCGTAAAGTTGCCATGAAAGCAGTATTGGGAATGGCATTGGGTGCCGCAAGATTGTAAACGCCCTCCGTTTCAGGGTGCTCGTAACTCCATTCGATGGCAGCACAAACATCCTGGATATGCACCCAACTGAACATTTGGTTGCCATGGCCCTGCCTGCCGCCCAGCCCCCATTTTGCCAGGTTGAGGAAGGGCACCATCACGCCACCCCTGCCCAGGGTAATAGCAGTACGGAAAATGATCCTTCGCGTATTGGGTAACGTTATTTCATTCATCGCTTTTTCCCATTCCAGGCAAACTTTGATGGAAAAATCCTTATCCAATTCTTCGTAAGCCCTTGAATGCTTACCATGGCGAAGGGCCGTAGTGCATTTCTGCATATTCCTCCGGCAACGGTCGAAGAAAGAATAAGGCATATTCATATCCTTTTCTTCCCTGATCTCCCCATTGTATTCATCGTTGGGCCTATCGTTGCTACTGCGGTAGATGGTGGCAGAGGCTGTATTGACCCAAAGTTGGGGAGGGCGTGTAGCCATTTTGATAGCCTTTCCCAAAACACGGGTAGCATCTACACGACTGCTGATGATCCTATCACGGTTCTTTTTGTTGTAGCGGCAATTCACAGATTTGCCGGCCAGGTTGATGAGTATATT
>JAGIAP010000070.1 GCA_017744805.1 Chitinophagaceae bacterium
GTGATACATTGGAGATCATGGGAAAAGTAACGGAAAACGATAACAGGAATTCTATATCCATCAGTGCAGAAAGCCGTGAAGAAGCCGATAAATTATTCCATGGCCTTTCTGCCGGAGGAAACATTGAAATGCCCATTGCTGACGGCCCCTGGGGCGCCTATTTTGGAATGTTTACAGACAAATATGGTATTCAATGGATGGTTGAACATACTCCCTCTACAAAGGCCTAAACAATAGGCAGTTCAGGATTTCCCATAGGTTACTACTCTGTTTTACACGGTCGAGCTTGCTGGAAAAATCACAAAGCTTCAGCATTTTTGCATTTCCTGGGATACTCCGTACCAATAAACGGAAAGCTGGAAGACAAGACTAAAGCAGCGATTGAAACCACTTTTAACTTCAACAGCAAGGGACTTTCCACTAAACAACTCTATAGAAGGCTCCGCATCCAACGCAGAGCCGGTTATTGAAAATGTGGATCAAAAAACATTGAACGAAAGATTACAAGGGTTTCATTGTGGAATTGGACAAATTTGTGCAGGAATTGAAAAATCAGGCGGCAGTAATAGAAACAATTTATCTAGTCTGATAATTATCGAACCAGGGTTTTGTAAAACCAACCGGATATCGGTAATTTAGTACCGCTAAACCTTGAATATGAAATTTCTCTTCCCGGCCCTTACATTATTGTTTTCTACTATTTCCAGCCTCGCTCACAATATCGATTCAATACCATCAGCTTCGCAAATCAGCAGCAACAACCCTTTGAAATCTCCGCTAGACAGCCTGGTTCAGCGTTCAGCCGAACATTATCTTCAATCTCCTGTAACATTTGACCTCTCCATCGGAGTGATCAGGAATGGAGTGCAGCAACAGTATAATTTCCATCGCGGCACGGGTGCTGTAAGCAACAGATCAACATATTTCGGTTTAGGATCGATCGCCAAAACCTTTGTCGGCATCATGCTTGCCCAGGCGGTTATCGATAAGAAAGTCAAGCTGAACGATGATATCCGGAAATATTTGCCCGGCAACTATCCCAATTTACAATATGAAGGGCATCCGGTCCGGTTGGTAGATCTGGCGAATCATACTTCCGCTTTGCCAGGCATGTCAAGAGAATATGACGAACATTATCTTGACAGTATCGTCAAACTGGCGCCCGGACCATTCCGTGATTTTTACCGCGTGTATACGGCGGATAGTTTGTTCCGGGACATGCATCATTTCACGCTCGATACGGTTCCCGGAACCCGGTTCCGTTATAATGGCAACGCCATGATGGTGCTGATCGCTATTTTACAAAGGGTGTATCATACCTCCTATGATCAGCTAGTCACGTCCTTCCTGAGTAAGCAGCTTGGCATGGCTAACACCAGGCCCCAATTACTACCCCGGGAAGAAAAACAAATTGTTCCCGGCCATGATGATCACGGTAAGGTACAGCCGTTTATACCTGATGCCGGTTTCAGAGCAGCTCCTTCCATGTACTCCACACCAGGCGATATGCTCAAGTATGCTGCTGCTAACTTAAGCAAGAAAAATGCAGCCATCAACCTCAGTCATGCAATCACTTTTACCAAACCCGATGGTATGAGCATGGGATTAGGCTGGATGCTAGATAAAGAAGAAAATGGATTACACTATATCATGCACACCGGCAGGGATGGGATAGGCTATACTTCGCTATGTTATCTGTATCCGGATGATCAGATGGCCATCGTGATCCTGGTCAATGATAGCAGTGGACAGGATAGGGTAGCGGATTTGAAGAACGAGCTCATTTCGGGTATGTTGAATTACAATACACCATAATTCCTACACTTCCCCCAACATTTCCAAAATCCCTTCATTACGAATGATCATCATACCCTGACGGTCTACCGTTACTCCTGATTCCAGCTTGTAAGTGTACCGGGGCTTTTGGCCTTGCATCACTGTGGGCATATACATGAACTGTATATTTTTCCTGTTTTTGAGCGCTTCGCCCACTTCAATGATATGGGTACTCACAATGAAGAGGCATTGCCGGTATTCTGCAAACCCTTCTGTTACAGCCAGGGTACCATCAAAAGCATCTTTTACATTGGTGCCCTTGAACAATTCATCAAACATCAGCAACAGTCTTTTTCCGCTCGCAGTTGCATCTGCTGCTTGTTTTACACGCACCACTTCCGCATAGAAATGACTATATCCCAATCCGATATTATCAGCCACGTTGATGGACGAATACAGCCCGTCGCGCACAGAAAACTCCATGCTATTTGCAGCCACGGGAAACCCCATATGCGCCAGGTAAAGGCCAATACCTATCGATTTCATCAGGGTGGATTTGCCGGCCATATTGGCCCCTGTAAGGAAAAGCACATTGCTGTCTTTTTGCAACAAGAGATCATTACCAATGGCTTTATCGATACAGGGGTGACGCAGTTGCCTTACCTGGAAGATATTCCTTTCCGCCTCTATCGCTTTGGCATAATGGAAATTCCTGGCCCTTGCCACATCACTCACGGCTATGTATACATCGGTTTCGTAAATGAACTGCATCAGGTCTTCCATGGAAGGGTGCAATTTGTCTTTCAACAGGTGATTGTAGTAAGCGATGGTTTGAACAGACATATTTGTATAGATATCGATGTCCCGTAATCTTTCCAGCCGTTTGTCTGCCAGTACCTGTTTTATCTTTTTTACCCGTTCGCCAAAACCTGCTTCCGGGTTTTGGATGGAGGCCACAAACTCATAGCATCTGTGAATGGTAACAATAGTGGCCTGCAGCCCCTGCACATTCTTTTTATACCGTTCATCCCGCGTGAGCACAGAAAGCCATTTCTTAGTGAGCGTACCCGCCAGTACAAGTGCAGCGTTACTGCCAGACCGGATATCCAGGTACTCCCTCATCAGGTTGATCTGCTGTACATCGAATGGAAAACTCAGTTTCGCCTGTTGGAAAAATAGAAAAGTGCCACTGCGCTCATTGATGGCCGCCATATTGGTCAAAGGCTGGCGGAACATCTTATCCAGCAATTGTTCGGCGCCTCTCGTTTTGACGCGGTTGAACAAATGATATACAGAATCATTCCTGAATTTGCCCAGCAGGTTCAGTTCATCAATGGATTGTTTATCGATACTAAAACTCATAATCAGATAATTTTTTTCCCGTTCTTCAGTGTTTCCAGGATCCCTTCATTGCGGATGATGATCATCCCATGCCGGTCGTCTGTGATGCCAGGCTCCAGCGTATACGTGTATTCAGGAGTATGGCCATTCATCCGGGTAGGGAGGAAGAGGAAACCGATATTGTTTTTTTGTTTCAGTTCTTCACCTGCTTCCACAATATGGGAAGAGATGATGAAGAGGCTATTGGTTTTTCTGGCAAATCCTTTGGTAACGGACACTGTAGCTTCGTGGGCATCTTTTACATTGGTGCCACGGAACAGTTCATCGAAGAGGATGAAAAGGCTTTTGCCTGTGCTCAGTTCGGCGGCCATTTTCTTTACCCGCAATACTTCAGCGTAAAAATGGCTGGCACCGATACCAAGATTATCCGGCAGGTTCACCGTAGTGTACAGTCCATCCAGCACGGAGAATTCCATGGCAGTGGCAGCCACCGGGAATCCCATATGCGCTACGTAGAGCGCCGTGCTCAGGGAACGGAGAAAAGTGGACTTACCAGCCATATTGGCCCCGGTAAGGAATATCATGTTCTTCGTTTCGTCCATGCGGATATTGTTGCGCACCGGGTCTTTGAGGGATGGATGATAAAGTCCCTGCACATTCAGCACAGATTGTCCTTTATCGGAGGCCACCGGGAAAACGAATTTCCGGCTGGCCGCCGTTTTGGCCACTGAAATATATACATCCAGGCAGTACAGGTGCGCCAGCAGTTTCTCCACCCTGGACCTTCCCGTGATACGGAACAAGGCATCAAAGGCTGTGACGGCAGAATAGGAGAGTTTATTACCTCTTGGCAGCTCTTTCAGTGCAGGCTCAAAAGCAGGATAGGCAAGTAGCGCGGCAATCGCCTCCCTTTCGGTTTGATACTCGGCTATCATCCTGATCTCATTTTTTTCTATGAATTCTTTGGTAAGATGAAGCAGGGAGATCGCGGCCTGAACACCGTTCTGGATCTCGCGCTCGCTCAACTGTATCTCGTTCCTCTGGGCTGCATGCTGCATTTCCGATTGGGAAAGATATTTCTCTATTACATCAAAGAGCGACACATCAAAGGGGAACCGAAGGCCATTACCCATCATCCGGGCAATGATGGCGCTTCGTTGATTGATGGCAGTTTTATCGGACAGGGGAGCCCTGAACATTTCCTCCAGCAGCTTCTCACCGCCACGGGTATGCGCATGATTGTAGATATCGTAAATACCATTCCCGTTCTGGTTACCGAAAATGCCCAGGTCCCCGATAGTTTGTTCATCAGTTTGTAAGTACATTTTTTTCTTATTTTCTTTTTCTGCGGATCAGCAAAATAATCCCTGCCAGTAATATCGCCGCAGGTAGCAGGTATACAAACAAGGTCTTCTGGAAAGTGGCTGCCTTCAGGCCGATCTTCAGGATGGTATCCTCCGCCTTCTTTTCCGGAGTATCTACTGGGAAGCGGTTATAGGCCAGCCAACTGAATCCCGGCATCAGGAACTCTACATTATAACTACTGGTGGCCAGGCGCAGATTACTGGCATAATCTGCATCTCCCACTACAATTACGCGTTGATCTTTTCCATTTATTTTCCGGGTCAGTTGTAAGGAGGTATTGAAAGAAGGCATGAACCGATCCCCTTCAGCAGCATTGAATGGAGGAAGAATCGAATCGATCACCAGGGGCGTTGCTTTCAGCCAGGTTTTACTGGTAAATGTCCGGGTAAGGGTATCAACTTTAAAACCCTTATCAGCAGTGGATATCACGGTTGCCACACCGGGAGTCAGGATGCCTACGGAATCCGTCCTTATTTTCAGCCAGGCTGTTTGTGCAGACAGGTTTCCAACCGGCGGTTCAAGGTGCGACTTCACCTTATCCGGCGTTTCATCATAACTGGGTTGCACCAGTTGTCCATCCATGATTTGCAGGCCCAGTTCCGATAAAAATGGATTCAATACATATTGTTTTCCCGGTTCGCCGGTCACCAGCATATTGCCACCCTGGTTCACAAAATCTTTGAGCTTGCCCAACACAACAGGGCTTAGGTCCATCTTGGGGTCGGCCAGTACCAGGACAGTGGTGGCAGGCGGTACTTCATTCTTCCGCAGGTCCACGGTATCTACATCGAAACCGATATTCACCAGGGTTCCCCGTCCTTCCCTTTCTGCAGAATGATAGCGGTACTCTCTTTCTCCTGCCTTTATCACGCTTCGCTCCAGTTCACCTGTAACGTAGGTGATCTGCGGCATGGCCGGATCCAGCAAGCGACGCAATGCAGCGGACATATTCTTCTGGTCGGGCCAGAACTGCGGATCATCAAATGTGCGGAGCCATGCAGTTTTGCCCTTGTATTTCAATTGCATTACCAATCTCTCGAACTCATACCCCAAATCCACTTGTTGTCTGACCTTCTCTGGCGACCGGAACATGGAAGGATCGGCATCTATCAAATCAGCCTTCTCTTTTACTATTCCCTGCAGATCCAGTCCAGGCCAGGTCTTATACAAGACACTATCATCACTGACAGGATCGTATTCATAGTAGTAAACATATTTGAACGCTATATCCGGTTTGAACCGTGTATACTTTTCCCAGAAATTAGACAGGTAATCAACATTTCGCGCCTCCGGCAATCCACGTTCAAATTTCTTACCCAGCAGGTTGGTATAGAGTGTCACTTCCAGCGTACTGTCTTTGAACTCCCGGAGCATCTCCTGTAATTTAGGATGGATCGTATTCCTTTGCGTGGCGGTGCTGTCCCAATAACCGGTGAGCATGGGGCGGGAGCTGATATAACCAACGGCCAGCACCACCAGCATAACCCTGGCATAACGAAGCAGCTTCCTGTACCAGGGAATGCTCTCTTTTCCATTCCTCAAACGAATGATGGTGAACAGAACGAACATAACCGTAACCGTTATGAAGTAGATCACATCCTTAGAGACCACCAGCCCAAACAGCATTTTGGTAGTACGGTTCTGTAAAGACAAGAAATACGTGAGATCCCTTACAAAATCATACCGTTGCCAGAGCTGCCCGATAGTGGAAAGAACAAATAGCACCGTAAAAGTTCCCAGTGCCGATACGATCTGGTAATTGCTCAAACTGCTCATGAACAGGCCAATGGCTGAATAGGTACTTACCAGTAAATAGAATCCGAGAATAGCGGAAAATATATTCCCGGTATCCGGCTTGTGGATAATGAATGCACCTACCACCAGGAACAGGGCAACGATGAGCACTAGTATAAGGTTATACATCATGATGCCGAGATACTTTCCCAATACGATCTTCCTCATGTTCACCGGCGAGGAAAAAAGCAGTGCACTGGTACTGTTGGTAACTTCCCTGCTGATCAACCCCATAGTGAGTATGGGAATGAACAGGTACAGGTTACGGATGATATTGGGGAAGAATTCCGTTCCCAGGAACAGGCCCTGGGTCAATGAGCCGGTGAAGCCTTTGAAGTCCGGTGTATTTTCCTGCATGATCTGCTGCACATTTGCTGCATTTAAAACAGGAATACTGTAAAACAATCCACATTGGATCAGGAATACCAGCAATACAAACCAGGCTACAGGAGAGTAGAACAGGTACCTGAATTCATTTTTTGCTATACTGAAAATGACTTTCATGTAAGAATTTTATTTTTCCTTGATTATTTTCTTTTCCTCCTGATCAGCAAGATGGTACCGGTCAGTAGCAGTAGTGCCGGCAAGATCCACAGGTATAGGATCTTCTGGATGCCTGCACGGGTTGCTCCCACCTTCAGCAGATTGTCCTTCGAATAGGGTACTGGCCGGTATACAGGATATTGATTATACACGAGCCAACTGTACTGTCCACGTCCCCAATCGCCGATCTGGCGCAGGTTGCTGAGATAATCCGCATCACCTGCAACGATGATCCTTTGTTCTTTATTCCCGATCTTCCGGGAGAGTGAGGTAACAAACGGGAATGATCGTTCTTTTATATCGCCTTCCAGTGGATTGAGTACAGGGGCCGTGGAATCCGTTACCAGTTTGCCCATTTTCAGCCAGGCCCTGCCAGGCATGGTAAGCATCAGGGGAGCCACCGTGAACAGACTATCGCTGGTAACAGCAATGGCCGCCATTCCATGCATCTTTACATCGATGGTATCATCGAATACATGGTGGTCGTACACATGCTTGAATCTCGACAACCATTCTTCCCCGGCAAGGTTGAATGAGGCATGGGTAAGATAACTGCTAACAATATCCGGAGTTTCATCCGTGCCCGGTTGTACCAGTTGTCCATTCCGGAGCTGCACACCTATCTGGCTGAGCACGGGGTTCAGCACATATTGTTTTCCAGGTTCACCCAGTATCAGCATATTTCCCCCGTTGCGGATATATGATTGAAATTTGCTGAGCACTGAATTATCCAGATCAACTTTGGGATCGGCCAGAACAAGGATGGCCGCATCAGAAGGTATATCCTGCTGCCCCAGGTTCAAAGTATCCACATCAAAGCCAATATTGACAAGGCTGTTCTTCAACCTGGTCCCTCTCGCATGATCGGAATATTCCCGTTCTCCTTTTCTATAGATACTTCGTTCAAGGTTCCCTGTTACATAATAGATCTTTGGCAATGACGCATGCACCAATCGCTTCAGGGCGGCTATCACATTCATTTCATCGGGCCAAAGAGCATCTGTATAGCCGGCCTTCAGCATTACTGAACGTCCCTGGCATTTCAACTGCATCATCAACTGGTAATCCAGTGTATCCAGGCTAATGAGCTTACTCATTTCTTCCGGAGACCTGAACATGGAAGAATCCACTTTGCTGGCCCTGGCTACCAGCCCGGCGATCTGCTTCAGGCTCTTTCCGGGGAACCGTTTGTAGAGCCCGCTATCGCCCTCACGAACGGCATAGTAGTAAACATAATTGTATTTGATATTGGTCTTGAATCGCTGGTACTGCTCCCACATTTGCGTGATGTACGTATTGCGCATGGCAGGTAATCCATATGAAGTATTGTCGCCCAGCAAATTCGTATACAGCGTAACTTCCAGGGGAGCATCGCCGAGGTCCTTCAGTGCCTTTTGCGTGCCGGGATGAATGGTAAGCAGTTGCTCCGCCGTAGTATCCATATAGCCCGTGAGCGCCGGTCGTGAACTGATATAACCGGTGGTCAAACCAATGATGATCACTGCCAGATATCGGCTAGCCTTGATATACCATGGTTTTGTTTCCCGCGCTCCCTGTAATTTGAACAATGTAAAACTCACAAACATGAAAACGATCACCAGGAAATAGACAATATCCTTTGTTGTGATAAGGCCCATCTGCATCTTTTCCGTACGGCCTGCAATGGAAAGGAACCAGGTGATATCCCTTACAAAATCATATTCCTGCCATAGCTCCCCGATACGGCTCAGGATGAATAGCAATGTAAAACTGGCAATGGCGGAAACGATCTGGTAGTGGGTAAGGCTACTCATGAAAAGCCCGATGGCTGTAAGTGAACAGAGGAATAACCAGATCCCCAACAGACCGGAAAGAACAGGAGGGAGGTCCATCGACCGGATATCGAAAAAACCGGAAATGACGAAGATCCCTACAATAGCCACCAGCAGCAGGTTGTAGACCGCCAGGGCCAGGAATTTACCCCAGACGATCTTGCGGATACTCACAGGTGATGAGTACAGTAATTTGATACTTCCGTTATTGAATTCCCGATTGATAACACCCATGGTAAGCAAGGGAACAAACAGATAGAGATGTTGCATCAATCTAACGAAAAAGCCACCATGAGGATCACAGAAAATATTCCAGGTCATGGATTCAGTGGCCCACAATTCTATATGAGCGCGGTACTTAGCCGTGATCTCGGCAGACTTGGCCATGATATAGATGGCATTTACATAATAAAAAGCGCAAAGCACCATCAGCACCACAAAGAGGAACCAGGCTATGGGGGAATAGAATAAATTGCGAAGCTCGTTCTTCGCTATTTTGGTAATAACACGCATCAGTATATTTTTGATTGTATTACTTCAGAAGATATTATTGCGCAGATTGGGAGGATAGCTGTTTGAAAATATCATCCAACAGTCCTTTGTCGAACCCGATCTCGGTCATTTGCCAATCATGTTGAACACTGGCTGCGATCAGTCGTTGGGTAAGGTCCTGATCACCGTTGAAGGATATGCGCAATTGGTTACTGGTGATGAATTCCACCTGGGTAATCCCTTTTATAGCCAGCAAGTCTTCTTTTTGCGGAGGGTTGTCCAGCTTCATCAGGATGGTGCGGTGCTGGGTGTAATTGTTGAAGGCATCCATACTGTCAGAGAATACGATCCTGCCGGATTCTATCATGATGATCTCCTTACAAAGGATATTGATCTCAGACAGGATATGGGAAGAGAGCAGTACCGTACGTTCCCGCGCAATATCCCTGATCAGCTTCCTGGCTTCGATCAGTTGATTGGGATCGAGGCCATTGGTAGGCTCGTCCATCACCACCAGCCGGGGCTTATGGATGATGGCCTGTGCAATACCTACACGCTGGCGATAGCCCCCAGACAGGTTTTTGATCAGCCTCGAACTGAAATGAGCAATACCCACACGTTCCTTTGCTTCATCTACCGCTGCTTTGATGCTGCGTTTATCCATCAATCGCAATTCGGCACTGTAGGTAAGGTATTCA
Source organism: Chitinophagaceae bacterium (assembly GCA_017744805.1). Taxonomy (GTDB): domain Bacteria; phylum Bacteroidota; class Bacteroidia; order Chitinophagales; family Chitinophagaceae; genus Pseudobacter. The sequence continues at coordinate 9,821 of JAGIAP010000070.1, forward strand.
TCGATGGTTAGATCGGTATACAGGGGAGGGGTCTGCGGTAAAAAACCTATTTCCTTTTTGGCGGCTTCCGGATCTTTCCTGGCATCGATTCCGTTGATATAAACATTTCCTTCAGTTTGGTTCAGCGTACCACAAATGATATTCATGGTAGTGGATTTGCCGGCGCCGTTGGAGCCCAGAAGCCCGATGATGCCGGTGCCTGCGATCTCGATATTGATATCACGGATGGCCCAGCTACTGCTGTACCGGTGGGAGAGGTTTTCGGTTTTTAAGATCATGTTCTGAATTTTAGATTGAATGTCTGTTCTCTGTGTCCCGGCAATTCCGTATAAACAATAAATCCCCTTTCAGGCAGGCATAGAGCATGCTTCCTGTTACAGTTGCCGGGCTTTTCAGCCGCTTGTTATTGTATGAAGGGAACTATTGTAAGAAGGATCGTTTTCCCATTTCCTGATGGGATCCTGTCTACCGGGCTCACCGTTTGACCGGGAATTGTTTTTCTGAATGCCCGGTTACTACTATCTAAATCTGCAGACCTTTCATTTGTATTACTGTATTTGAAAATAAAATTATTGAACACGAAGAAAAACAAGAAAAGGAGAATGCAGGCGATATGTTCTTTCATGAATTGAACGGCGCGCAGTAAATGTACTTTTACAGTATTGGGGCTCAGGTTCAGTTGAGTGGCGATCTCATTCCTTTTCAATCCTTCCTCTCTGCTCAGATGATACACCACCTGTTGTTTGTGCGGCATCCGGCTAACAAGGGTGTTGAACAGTTGATCGTTCTCTTTACGGATCAGGTGCTCTTCTGCATCTGTGCTGTAGGTGTTCAATGAAGCTCCCAGTTCCTGGTAGAGCTTCATGGTATCGGATTCATTTTTTATATGATTGTATCCCAGGTTACAGACCACTCTGTGCAGCCACCCACCGGGGTTTCCACAAAGGACTTTCTCACGGTGTTTCCATAACCGGAGGAAAGCTTCCTGCACGATATCTTCAGACACCATCCTGTTCTTCGTTATCCGGTAGGCAACAAAGAACAGTATGGAAGAATGTGTTTTCACCATTCCGGTGAACTGATTATCGTAAGTGCTGTTCATCATCACAATATTTATCGCGGCAATTGCAATCCGGCGGCTGTTGCTATTTCTCCCAGTATCCTGAATTTATCTTTTATAGCCGGGTACTGATCATATTTTGTATTGAATTCCTGTGTAGTATAATAAAGTACCGCCACCAGGAACATCTTCAGATCTTCTTCCTCCCTGGGCGGAACGGTATAGTATATCACCAGGTCATCAAACTGAACCTTGTAAGGCAAGAACCGCATCAGCGCATAATGCCCTGGTTCAGGGAGGGCCGGCAGGAAGAATTCCAGCGGAAAGCTGTTATACACATCCATATCTCCCAGTTCAGGTTTTGCCAATGCCCGCGAGATGCTGTAGAAGTCCTTTTGCAATGCAGTATTTTGGGTGCTCATCATTTTATTTACAACTACACCTGTGATGATATTGGCTATATACAACCTTTTCTCATCAGCATTCATGCTGGCTACATCCCGGCACCTGATGGCAACGGTATTGAAGCCGGCAACGGCATCCCAACCAACTGCGGGGTCATCCATATCGATGAAGAAATCACCCAACGTCAATGAATCTACGAAAAGGATACTGGGAATAAAGATACCTGCCGGCAATTTCGGCACCAGTTCCGATTTCAGCAGATCGAGAATGGCAGGAATATATTGTTTGTTCTTTGTGGCAAACAGCTGAGACTTGATGGAGCCTAACGGAGAATAGCTAAGCACCAGGCGCTGGAAAGAATACTGAGGTACTCCGGTGCTGCTAATGCCCACCTGCACTTTAGCCACGGTATCATTATAAAAGCAGGGTATGCCTGTGTTCTCGAAGAATTGAAATATCCGGTGATCCACCGGGTCTGCCGGATTATCTTTCACTACCAGGTAGTTCTCATCCTTGTGACTTGGCGCCGGAGTTGCTTCTTTTTTGCAGGCACTGAGTACTGACAGTGTCAGCAGGAGAGCGGCCATTGTGTGCTGTATATTGAAATTCATACCAGATAATTTAGAAGATGCTTAGTGTTTGATAGAGCGTTGCGGTCTGTCTTCATTTTTCAGGCTACCACTATTGAATTCGATCTCTTCCCTGTAGATCGGTATAATGTAGGCAGCACGGTCCTGATCATAGGGTTTCAATTCATAATAACCATCTTTATAATACCCACCCGGGCCATATGAATAGGAATCATGACGAATGGTTTTACTGAATGGATACTTAGCGTTGTTGGCATACCTCCGCAGATCAAACCAGCGATGGTTCTCGAAAGACAGCTCGCGCCTGCGTTCATCCCTTATGAAATTCACCAGGGCTTCTCCCGTAGCTGAAATGGTGGTGAGGTCTGCAGGTTTGAAGCGGAGTTTTCTAAGCTCTTGTATTGTATTGATGGCTTCCTGATCCCGGCCCAGCATGGCAAGGGCCTCTGCCTTATTCAGGCAGATCTCCGATATACGGATCAACCAGGTATCGGATACATCTGTAGGGAGGCGGTAAGGGTGATTGGCTTTCACACATCGCAGCACTCCTTTGGAGTTAGGTTTATAAAAGGCATTCAAACGCAGGTCTGTACCGGAATAGATGGCGGCCAGGTCATCGGAGACCTGGTAAAACTCGGTATTCGGCTGATCGAAGTCGAGAGACATCAGGGTAGAAATTTCGGCCTCGCCCATTGTAAAAATCGTTTCAGGCGAGCCCAGGGTGTTGAAATCAGATCCGGCTACGTATTGGTTGAGGTCAGACATCTTGTAACGCTGATTGCCCAGGAGCTTGTCTGCATAACTGATCGCCTTGCCGTACTCCTCCTGATAGAGCCAAACCCTGCTCAACAAACCTTGTACTGCTGCAAGGTTGGCGCGTTTAGGCGTTGTGGCGTTGAAGGTTTCCAATTCTTTTTCGGCTTCTGTCAGATCCGCCACTATCTGATCATATACCTGCTTTATAGTGCTTCGGGAAAAGAATTTATCGTCCACCGGTGATTCTATTTTGATAGGAACGGCAAAATCTGATGCTGCGGTGCTCTGATGCCAGGGCTTCCCATAATAATTCATCAACATGAAATAATAGTAGGCCCTCAGAAAATGAGCTTCACCGGAGATCCTTTGCAGTTTGGCTGCTGGCTCTCCTTTGTCGCGCATAATCGGTACATTGAACAAGATGATATTCAAGCGGGAAATTCGTTCGTACATCCTGATAAAGAATACATCTTTGGGGATGACGGTTCCCTGGTTATCGATCCAGGGATCAGACTGCCAGAAATGGAATCCTGTTAACAGGAATTTATCGAAACCGCCGGCAGGCTTGCCCAATGCTGCATCATCATCCATTATATGAAGGAAAAACGCTTTGTTGCTGGTGATATTTTCATATCCTTCTCCTACAAGCACTTCATCCAGGTCGTCTGCGGATTCCACAAAACTCTTATTCTGTGAATAAGTGGACAGGAATTTCTTACAAGAGACCGAGCCCATCAGCAGCAATAGGCAAAAAACGAAAATGGTCCTGTTGACAGCAGGTAAATGCATGGCTATACTTTTAGAAAGTGAGGTTGATGTTAAGGGCGTATACTGGTCTGACGGAAAGGTTGATATTGGGCGCAGTTCCCGATTGTGAAGGATCCTGCCCGTGCAACGCTTTGTCCGCAACGGTGAACAGGTCGCTGCCTGTGAATTGGATAGTAGCACCTTTGATATTCCATTTTTTGCACAGTTCCCGGTTGAAGTCATAAGCAATGGATACGTACTTGAGTTTGAGGTAGTCGCCTTTCACCACACGCAGGTCTGAAAAATCATACATCTGGTAATAATCCAGGGCGAAATAATTAAGGGGCTGCGTGCCGGATTTATAGAACCAGGCGTATTTCGATTCATCCAACTGATCGCTGCCGCGTAGTGCGGGAATATTCGTCTTTAACTCATCGCCGGGGTATCTCCAGCGATCCACAAATTCCTTGCGGAGGTTTTGTTGAGCGCTGGGGCGGAAAGTGCCGTAATTGCCGGAGGCGATCTGCATCAGGCGGATCTTGTTACCGAGGCTGTACGTAACATTGAAGTTGAGGCTCCAGTTCCTGTAAACAAATGAATTGCTGATGCCACCCTGAATAACGGGCTCACGTCTTCCAGACTCCACCATAACGGTCCTGAACAGTTGATCTCTCGTCATGGTGTTGTACAGCTTTGTCAATTCAACGGCGTTTTCAGGCTCTGCACCATAAAAAACGGGAAAACCATAATCAGGATCCAGTCCCTTGAACCGATAAGAGTAGAAAGTATTGACAGATTTCCCATCGATGGGCACCGAACCATTCAGGTAACTCTGGTAGGTGATGGAATTGGGATCGAGGAGGACATTTCTGCTATTGACGTTCTGGTTCAGCAGGCGATTGATCACCTGTCCTAATTGCGGATCTATACGCCACATAAAGCCTCTCTTGCCATTTGCGCCGAGGTTTTCGATGGGCTTGAAGTGAAAGCTCAGTTCTATCCCCTCGTTCTCCAGGGTACCGCCGTTGACCGTATAAGAGGCAATGCCATTGATGGTGGAAAGCTTTTTGGGAAGGAATGCATTGGTGGTCCTCTTTTTGAAATAACCTGCGGAACCGCTGAGCTTTCCCTTGAAGAAGGAAAAGTCGACCGCTGCATTGTAATCGCTCACTTTTTCCCATGCCAGGCTGGGATTGGGAAATGCAAACACTTTAGATGCAAAGGCTCCGAAATAACTGTCCATGCTTCCTCTCTCGATGATCGTGTTAGGGGTTTGATTGGGGGGCATATTTCCCTGCAGGCCAAAGGAAACGCGCAGTGCTGCCATATCTATCCAGGGAATATTCTTCAATACATCTTCATGCATATTCCATCTGCCGGAGAGCGCCCAGGTAGGAAGAAAGCGCTCGTTACTACGTGTACCGAACGCATTGGAGTATTCGGAACTGGCTGAGCCGGTCAATACATATCGCCCGTCATAAACATAAGTTACGGTAAGGAATGTACGAAGCAGGTTTTGCTGATCTTCAGTGATCTTAGCTTGTCCATTATTCTGCAGCCATCCGGCATAAAATGTGTAGGTGTTCAGATCGATGGATGCGAAAGAAGATCCCCGCTCCGGATAGTAACCTCTTCGGACCTGGGCTACACCACTATAGCGGTTGGAAGTGATCTCACTTCCCAATGCTCCACTCAGCAGGTGTTTCCTGTTCCCATCTGCATACCGGCTGAAATCTAAACGGCCATTGATCATATAATTTCGTCTCCTGATTGTTTCCTCACGGAGCTCGCCGCCAAAGGGCAGCACGTCGTTGCTCTTCCAGAAAACACTATCATACGGGGACCATGCAAAGATCCGCTGTTGCAGGGCCCAGTTGGTTTTCTCTTCAAATGAGGTCTGGTTCTCAGAATAGCCACCTGTATAGGACATGGTGGAATTGAATTGAAGCCCTTCGGCAATATTGTAATTCAGGTTGAGGCTTGCCGTATATTCATTGGTCTCGATATTATTGTGGCTACGGTTCATTTCATTCAGCACATTCATGCCCCGTACATTGAAAACATTATTGTCCCGGCTGATCCTAGAGGTAACCGTAGAATAATAATAGAGGCTTCCATCCTCATTGTACAAAGGGATAGAACGGCTGGTGCCATAAGCGTAGTTCATCACGCCCACTTCCTGGGGAACATAACTGCGCACACCTTTATTGACAGACAGATTGAAGTCAGCTTTGAATTTTCTTTCCGTCAGCCGAAGGTTCAGCAAAGCTGTATATCTTTTATTTCCTTCTCCTTTTATGACGCCCGGCTCATCAGCATATCCGAGTGAAGCCCGGTAGGTAGCAGAGGGGCTTCCTCCTGAAATACTGAGGGTATGGTTGACAGCAAATACATCGTGCGAAACGGCTTTGAACCAATCCGTATTCATGGTTTCCGCTTTTGCGATCTGTTCCTGGTATGTTTTTTCATCGATGCGCCCTGCGTAATAATCCATGATGGTCTTTTCATAACCTTCAATGGCACCGCCCCGGAATGTCATTTGTTTCTGGATCATCTCCCTGGATACATCCACTCTTTCTGCAGAGTTCATGAGGTTCATCCCGCGATCTGTGTACCGTGGCCGCTGCGTGAAAGTGCTGGTCACATTGTAATTGAATTCAGGCCGTCCCACCTTGCCTCTTTTGGTAGTGATCACAATTACGCCGTTGGCGGCGCGCACACCGTAGAGGGCTGCAGCAGTGGCATCCTTCAGAACATCTACCTGATCGATGTCGTGTGGATTGATACCGGAAACAGAATTGCCCAGCAGGTTCACGAAATCAAGGTCATTGATCCTGTCGGCGGGGACGGGGAAGGGGTCGGTACGTACGATCCCGTCTACCACCCATAACGGCTCCCTGGAACCGAGAATGGTGGAAGTACCCCTGATCCGGAGCCTGGGAGATACGCCTGGCTGACCTGAATTGATCATATAGGTAAGGCCGGGAACCCTTCCTTCCAGCATCTTATCAACAGTATTGAGCCCCGGCTGCATAATGGAATCCATTTTCAACGATGTAACGGAGCCCGTCAGGAATTTCTGCTGGATCCGCTGGTAGCCATTGGATACAGTAGCGTTTTCCATTAGTTTATTTTCCGGTTGCATCTTCACCAGGATCCGGCCCCTGTTGTTCACCCTTTCTTCGAGGGGCTCAAAGCCCACGTAACTGAAGGTCAGCCATGCTTTGGGGTCCACAGCAGAGAGCGTGAATTCGCCCTCCTCATTGGTGGCTGTTCCCAATTGAGCCCCTTTGATGGTGACATTCACTCCCGCCAGCGGCTTTCCTATATTATCCATCACCCTACCGGAAATACTGATGCGTAAAGGCTTTGGAAAGATGGTGATCATCTTGTTGCTGATATTGCAGGAATAAGGTTTTCCGGTGAGACAGAAATTGATCAACTCTTCAACAGTGGAATTATGAACATCGATATCTAGCAGGCCGATATCCTTTGCCCATTCTTCTTTGCAGACAAAATTGTAGCCGGTTTGTTTCCAGACTTCTTTGAGGATCTTCTCGAAAGAGATATTCTTTTCAGAAAGAGTGACCTGTTGGGCATTTGCAATAAACCCGGTTACAGAGAAAGCAATGATCATCAGTAACGGTAGCAGTTTCCTTGAACGTTCTTTTAGCCAGACAGCACAATGCATAGTGGCAGTAATTTTGGTAATGAAATGTGGGAACCATACAAGCAGGCAAGGTTGTAACGACACCCGCATGCAGCGGGCTGGCGCACGGCGTATCAAAGGAAGGTTCAATGGAAAATGCTGATCCGAAAAGGAGTAGCCTTATTTTTTATTGTTGTACTATTATCTTTCCCGGTAGTGTTGCGGCAGCAGCCTGCTCCACCTTGAATTTGATGCCACTGGTCAATTCCAGGCTTTTCAATAAGGTGACGAGGTCTGTATTCCTGCCCATCATACCGATGATCTTAGTATCCGGTTTTTTGCCTTCATACACGATATCCATATTGTACCATCGTCCTACCTGGTTCATTACCGTTCCAATGTCCTGGTTACGGAAATCGAAACTGCCATTCTTCCAGGCTATCACCTGCTCTGTATCGATATCGCCTGTAACTGTGAGTACATCGCTGTTTGGGCGGAACCAAACCTGCTGGCCTGGCTTCAGTATCTTATTTTCAACACCTTTTGAAAGCTTGATGCTTCCATCCAGCAGGGTAGTTCTTGTAACAGGCTCATCATTATAAGCATTCACATTAAGTTCGGTACCGAGTACATCGATGATAGCATCATTCACTTTTATCCTGAAAGGTTGTGAAGCATGCTTGGCCACGTCCAGGTAAACTTCTCCCTGAACAGTGACCGTTCTGTCGCTTCCATTGAAAGCGGTAGGGAAGGTGATGGAGGAGGCGGCATTCAGCCACACTTTAGTGCCGTCCGGCAATGTAATTTTATACTCCCCCCCTCTGGGAGTGGCTACAGTATTGAAGTCCGTTGTTTGTTGAGGTGCTGCATCGTTCTTACTGTACACAATTTGTCCTTCAGCAGATTTCATCACCACGGCGCCAGCCTGATCGGCCAGTTTTCCATTTCCGGAAGAATCGAGGATGATCTGCTTCCCGCTGCCAAGCGTCAGCACTGCTTTATTGGGGTTGGATGGTTGGCCGTTTTCAACCGGGTGGATATTGCCCAGTTGTTGTTTTTCTTGTTTTCCTGTTCCGGAATAGAAGAAAATATAACTGCCTATCGAAATAAGCAATACAGCCGCTGCTGCATATTTCAGCCAGGTTTTGATACCACGTACCGGTGCAGGCACTCGCAGTTCAGGCTCGGATACTAAAAGGTTCTGATATACCTGGTCCAGGATCCCGGTATGCTGCTGATCAATAGCTGGCTGCTCAGGGATGCCGGCCAATAATGATTGCCAGATAGCAGTGAGCCCGGGCTCTTCTGCCAACTCAGACAGGCGTTGGAGGATGGCTTCATCACCATCTCCGTTCAGCCACAGGCTGAATAGGGAACGCAGTTCTTGCTCGTTTTGATCAGGCATCATATATTGAATACGTTGGTGAAGAAAAAACTAACTACTCTGGTCCAAAAAAAATTATTCGAACAGCCAGATAAGCAGCAGGATGCCCGCCAGATCGGTATTGCCGGAGCCCAGCGATCTCAGGTTTTGAATGGCTTTCACCAGGTGATTATTGACGGTGGCCTTTGAGATGCTCAATAACTGGCTGACCTCTTCATGTGTCTTGTTTTCCAGTTTACACAATCTGAAAACCATTTGCCGCTGAGGAGGGAGGCTTTCAATGGCTTTATTGAGCCAGGCTTCATTTTCCTTTTTGAATAACCAGCTTTCTGTATTTTCTATTTCTTCCATGCCGGCACTCATGAGG
>JAGIAP010000071.1:0-16210 GCA_017744805.1 Chitinophagaceae bacterium
GCTTGGGGCTAATAAAACATTATGCAATAATGTCTTACAGAAGTGGTGTAAAGATAGAGCCTATGGCTGTAAGAGAAAAGAAATGATGGCTTTGGAAAACTGTTAAAGTGCTGTATGCCGCTGCCCGTGGGGATTGAGAGCCTATTAAAATACCATTAATGGCCCGAAGCATTGTAACGATTATACAAGCTCGTTAGTGAGAAATGTCAAATTGCGGTCAAATGATGCAACGGTGAGGAAATGCCATTTGTCAGAATGTCACCAACTAATTGAACCTCACATGAGAAATATTGTTTACTTCCTGCTTTTACTGCTGGAGATTGCCTACTGCAGTAAACCTAAAGATCCCGCAAATCAAAAGCTGTTCAGGGTCAATACTGAACAGGAAAATTCTACCATTATGGAATTCAGGTATTCGGCCGGACAATTACAGTCCAGCAGGATCTCCGATGGCTCTTTCATTTTCCAGAACCAGCAATATACCTGGTCTGGGAGCAGGGTCGTTGCCATCGATTCAAAGAGTGATGTGCTCCACGCGGATCAACCCGACTTATTGGGTTATGAAAAGAAAACATTGGAATATGATGACAAGGGAAGATTGTCCGCTGTAAAAGGGTTGCCGGTAGCACCTTCCGTCGACTATTTAGGAACTAATATCCAATTCCATTATGATGGCGACAGCAAGCAATTCTCTTCCTGTACGTTCTATTATTTGAACCTGGCTGTCCCGTTCCTTAAAGTGTATTTCCAGTATGATGCAAGAGGGAATATTACGCGGGAAGAAAACTATGGTTATGATAATGGTGTAGAAGTGAAAGAAAATACGATCGACTATCAATACGAGGAATTGCCAAATCCATTATTTGGATATGGCAACCCACTAAAGTTCAGTACTTATTTCTCAAAGGACTCTTGGGTAAAATTGATCCGGTACGATAAGAACGGACAAATAGCAACTACCAAAAATTTCAGGAATGAATTCGATGGTTACCATGTTACTGCCCGCTTATCATCGGATACCAGCAGCTTATATTTCGAGTACCGCTGATCTCATTTCTTTGTAACGCCGGTCTTGACTTCTGCGAGCCTGTGTTGAATTTATTTACCTGTGTAGTTCAGCATCCATTGGATACCGAATTTGTCTTTGCAGATCCCGAACAATGCGCTCCAGGATTCTTTGCCCAATGGCATGATCACCTGGCCTCCGGCACTCAGACCATCGAAGAGCCGCCTGGTCTCTACTTCTTCATCCACGGAAATGCTGATGGAAAAATTATCGCCGATGGTGATATGCTGGTTCAGGCTTTCAAGGACATCTGTGCCCATCAAAACATTTTGATCACCGATCGGGAGGGAAACATTGAGGATCTTGTCTTTATCCTCTTCCGGCATCTTGTCGCTGCCAGGCATATCGCGGAACCGCATCAGCATGGAGAACTCCCCTCCAAATACCGATCTGTAAAAAAGGAATGCCGCTTCTGTATTGCCATTGAAATTCAAGTAAGGATCCAGTTTTTTCATGTGTTTGATTTATGGCGTAAAAGTAGGCGCATAATTCTTTGTAAAAGCGGGGTATCGCGACAATCCGGGGCGTTGATTGCGACAGTGATCCTTCCTATTTTTGGCAAATGAGATCAGTTTCCATTATAGTGCCAGAACATGCCGTATTGGGCAGCATTACAGATACACAGCGGCTATTCGATTTCGCCAATCAGCAACTCATGAACAAAGGTGATAGCCCCGCCTACAAGGTAGTGTTGGTCGGTTTTACCAGGCAGATCAAGGTGCAGGGTGGTTCCTTTATTGTACAGGCTGACAAAACAGTGGATGAAGTGGCTTTCACCGATCTGATCATTGTGCCAGCTATCTCCTGCGATGTGATCCGGGGCATCCAGTTGAACCGTCGTTATTTCCCCTGGCTGCTGGATCAATACAAGCGTGGCGCGGAGATCGCCAGCTATTGTGTGGGTGCTTTCATTGTGGCAGCCACTGGCCTGCTCAATGGAAAACAATGTTCCACCCATTGGGCATACACCAATGAATTGCAGGCCTTTTTTCCCGATATCGAAATGGTGAATGATAAAGTGATCACAGAACAGAATGGCATCTACTCCAGTGGTGGCGGCACTTCTTACTGGAACCTCCTGCTCTACTTGCTGGAAAAACATATATCCCGGCAAGTTGTGATCGATGCCGCCAAATACTTTTTACTGGATATTTCAAGAAGCAGCCAATCCGCTTTCCTGATGTTCAAAGGGCAAAAGGAACATGGGGATGAACTGGTAGTGCGCGTGCAGGATCATATCGAGAAGCATTATACGGGAAAGATCAATATAGAAAGCATGGCGAAGGAATTCGCGATCGTACGAAGAACCCTGGAGCGCAGGTTCAGGAAGGCTACCAATAATTCCATTGCGGAATATATTCAAAGGATCAAAATAGAAGCAGCAAAAAAAGAGATCGAAACGGGAAGGAAAACGATCAATGAAGTGATGTATGATCTCGATTACTCAGACAAGAAAGCCTTCAAGGAGCTGTTCCAGCGGATAACAGGACTGACACCGATGGAGTATCGGAAGAAGTATGTAAGGGAGTGACCTTGTACCGGCCAATCATTGTATCAACTTCAGATCCCCCGCCAGGTCCGACAATATCTCTTTCTCACGCTGTGCATACAGCGCTTTTTCTTTTGTCTTCTTGTCTTCAATCCATCGGATCAGTTTTTGATCTTCGAAATAGAAGCGGCTTTCAATGGTGCTGACCACTTTCACCTTGCCCTGGTAGATCGGTTTATCGTAAGCGGTATTTTTTTCGTATACAAATATGAGCTTGTCCTTAGTGAAATAATATTCCATCACCATAGTACCGGTTTCTCCATACAGGGTAAGGATGGCTTTTCTGAGTACGGTGCTGTCGTAATATTTTTTGATGCTTCCGCCTTCGGTTGAAAGCCCCTCCACTTCTGCTTCCACTACTTTGTATTTTTTTGCCGGGTTGTTGATGGCGGTAAATTCCTTCCTGATGGTGGCAATGGTATTCTCTTCTGAATTGTTGCTTTGGGCAAAACAAGAAAAAGAAACTAAATGGAGTAAGATCAATACTATTCCTTTCATGGAAAACGGGTATTTGATAATGCCCTCAAAATAAAAAAGCCGCCTGTAATCAACAAGCGGCTTTGAAGTATTCTCTCATTAAATTATCCTAATCTTTCCTGCAGATCCAGGCCATTGGCTTTGGCGGTCTCTTTTGCCAGTTCATAGCCGGCATCTGCATGCCTGATCACGCCCATGCCAGGATCGTTGCGGAGTACGCGAGCCAGTCTTTTGGCGGCATCTTCGGAGCCATCGGCCACTATCACCATCCCTGCATGGATGCTGTATCCCATCCCTACTCCACCGCCATGGTGCAGGCTCACCCAACTGGCGCCACCAGCCGTGTTCACGAGGGCATTGAGCAGGGGCCAGTCGGCCACGGCATCACTGCCATCCAGCATGGCTTCGGTCTCGCGATTGGGAGAGGCTACGGAACCGGTATCCAGGTGATCACGGCCTATCACGATGGGCGCTTTCACTTTTCCTGTTCTTACCAGCTCATTGAATGCCAGCCCTGCGCGCTCACGCTCTCCCTGGCCCAGCCAGCAGATGCGGGCAGGCAATCCCTGGAAAGCGATCTTCTCTTTCGCCAGCTTGAGCCAGCGCTGTAAGGATTTGTTCTCGGGGAACATATTCCCGATCAACTCATCCGTTACTGCGATATCGGCCGGATCGCCGCTGAGGGCTGCCCAGCGGAATGGTCCCTTGCCTTCACAAAAAAGTGGACGGATATAGGCAGGCACAAAGCCCGGGAAATCGAATGCATTCTGCAATCCACGCTCCTTTGCCCTTGCGCGGATATTATTGCCATAATCGAAGGTGATAGCGCCTCGCTTTTGTAATTCCAACATCAGCTCCACATGGCGGTACATGGAATTGTACGCGTATTCGATATACTGCTCCGGGTTTTCCGTGCGCAATACTTTCGCTTGTTCGTATGAGATTTCATGCGGCCAGTAACCGATCAGCGGATCATGCGCCGAGGTCTGGTCTGTGAGGGTATCCGGAATGATATTCCTGTCTACCAGTCTTTGCAAAAGATCAACGGCATTGCAGAGAACACCAATGGACAGTACTTCTCCTTTGGAGCGGGCTTCCATGGCGCGATCGATGGCGGCATCGATATCTTCGATCATCACATCGAGATATTTCGTCTGCAATCTTTTTTCGATCCTCCATTTTTCCACTTCCGCTACCAGGGCCACGCCTTCGTTCATGGTGATGGCGAGCGGCTGTGCGCCACCCATGCCACCGAGACCGGCAGTAACGTTGAGGGTTCCGCGAAGCGTTCCCCCGAAATGTTTATCGGCAGCGGCTGCATAGGTTTCGTAAGTGCCCTGCACTATGCCCTGTGATCCGATATAGATCCAGGAACCGGCGGTCATCTGACCATACATCATCAGCCCTTTCTTTTCCAGCTCATCAAAATGCTTCCAGTTGGCCCAGTTGGGCACCAGTTGGGAATTGCTGAGCAATACGCGGGGAGCATCCTTATGTGTGCGCAGGATGCCCACGGGCTTGCCACTCTGGATCAGCAGGGTCTCATCCTCTTCCAGGTCTTTCAGCCCTTTGATGATGAGGTCCAGTGCTTCAAAATTCCTGGCGGCCTTTCCTCTGCCTCCATACACGATCAGCTCTTCGGGGCGCTCGGCCACCTGGGGATCCAGGTTGTTCAGCAGCATGCGCAGCGCTGCTTCCTGTACCCAGCCTTTGCAGTTCAATGCTGAACCGGTGGGTGTTTTATATTTTACGGGATCGTATGTTTTTGTCATACAAAATGTTTTTAAAAAGAAGATTATGATAACTGGAATTGATCAAAGCCTGCGTTCAGGGCGGTTTGGCTGGCGCTGGCGAAACTGTTCACGTGCTGAACGAAACTGAGATCGTGAATGATATTACGGATCTGGTTGATATCGTTGGCAAAGATCCTGTCCTCTTCGGCAAATGAAACGTACTTACGTACATGCTCATGTGCAAATTCGAGGATGGCGCTGCTTTTCAGCGGGCGACGGAATTCGATGGCCTGGCAGGCGCTCAGCAGTTCGATGGCGAGGATATACTCCAGGTTGTCCAATACTTTGTTGAGTTTGCGGCCGCTGATACTGCCCATGCTCACATGGTCTTCCTGCCCCAGTGAAGTGGGGATGGAATCCGCGCTGGCGGGGAAGCACAATGTCTTGTTCTCCGTTACCAGGGCGGCAGTGGTGTATTGAGGGATCATGAAACCGCTGTTCAGTCCCACATTCCTCATCAGCAACATGGGCAGTCCCCATTTGCCTTCCAGCAGCAGGTAACAACGGCGATCGGCGATATTACCTACTTCCGCTGCGGCGAAACAGGCATAGTCGAGCGGGAGCGCCATCGGTTGTCCATGAAAGTTACCACCGCTGATGGTATCATCGGCAGCGAGTATGATGGGATTGTCGGTGACTGAATTCAGTTCTATTTCCGTCAGCTCTTTGAGGTGCAGCCAGGCATTGCGACTGGCGCCATGGACCTGCGGCATGCAGCGAAGGCTGTATGGGTCCTGCACCCGTCCGCAATCGATATGGCTTTGCATGATCGCGGAATCATTGAGGAGGCTGCGAAGCCTTTGCGCCACCAGTTGGCTACCGGCGAAGGGGCGCAGTTGGTGAAGGCGCTCGTCAAATGGCGCTTTGGTGCCGGTGAGGGCTTCCAGGCTCATCGCCCCGATGATATCGGCGGCTTCCAGGCAATTGTGCATGCGTTGCACCGCTTTTACGGCAAAGGACAAAATGAATTGTGTGCCGTTGATCAGGGCCAGTCCTTCTTTCGGTCCGAGCTGAATCGGGTGTATGCCCAGTTTCTGCAATACCTGTTGCGAAGGCAGCTTCTCTCCTTTGTAGAACACTTCACCCAGTCCGATCAGCGGCAGAAAGAGATGCGAGAGCGGTGCCAGATCGCCGGAAGCGCCTACGCTGCCCTTCTCGGGCACCACGGGGATCACATCGTTGTCGATATGCCAGTTGATGCGCTCCAACGTTTCCAGTTGTACGCCGGAAAAGCCCTGTGCCAGGGCCTGCATCTTGGTGATGAGCATGATCCTGGCCACTTCCACCGGGATGGGATCGCCCACGCCTACGCTATGGCTCTGCAGGATCTTATGCTGCAGCAATCGCGTATCCTCATCGGAGATGCTGTTGGAGGCCAGGATGCCGAAACCTGTATTCACACCATATACGGTGCGGTTGGTATTCACGATCTCCTGCACATGTTGCTGGCTACTCAATACCTTCTCCCTCGAAGCCTTGCCGAGCACGCCTTTCAGTTGACCTGAAGCGATGGCCAGTACTTTGTCTACTGTAAGATGATCGATGCCGTATTGAAACTCGTTCATGTATTTAGGTTATGATTATTTACTGAGATGCGATTCCACTCTTTCAAATAAGGAGGCCGACTGCAATCCTGTTTCCATTTCCGCGATGGCTTTGAGGAAATGCCTGCTATGCGTGCCCTCTTTGGCCAGTTCTTCCATGGCTTTGGTAAGCGCATTCCAAACGGGCTCTATCTGTTGTTGCAGTTTTTGTCCTTTCGAGGTGAAGCTTACCACTTTCTTCCTGCCGTCTTCGGCGGAGGCCGTGGTCTTCACCAGTCCTTTTTCCTGGAGGCTGCTCACGAGTTGGCTGACGGCCGAATGGGAAACGGCCAGCTCATCGGCGATATAGCGGATGGATACCTGTTTCTGTTTGCTGAGGATATAGAAAACGGGGAACCAACTGGCATCGAATTTCAGTTGGTGCTCATCGTACACCTTGTTCACGTCTGCGAGGAATGATTCGCTGAGGCGTCGGAGCCTGCTGCCCAGAACGAGGAAACCGAGGGATTCGTAAAAGTTCATAAAAATGTATAAGTGCTTATACAAATATAGGGTATTCGGATCAGTGGAAGAAAAAATTAATGAGGGTGGGCCCGCCACTCTCGTCCCCACGAATGGAGGGTCCCACCCTGTTTGATTGCTCAATCGTTATAGCATGGCATTATTTATCCCCGTAATTTGTTGGGATTGTGGAAGAGTTTTTCACTGTGTACTGACGCCACAATCAAATTGTTTTGTAAATTCCCCTCTTATTCAAACAACTGTGCTTCTTAACTTCTTACTTAAACCAACACAGAACTGATGAAAACAAACACGGGGATCTCGCTTAGCCTTATGATGTTCCTCCAGTATTTTATCTGGGGCGCATGGTATGTTACGCTCGGAACCTATATGAGTGAGCATATGAATGTTCCTGATATAGATAATAAGATCGGGGATGCTTATATGGCGCTTGCCATTGCCACCATGATCTCTCCCTTCTTTGTGGGGATGATCGCTGACCGTTTCTTTGCTGCTCAAAAACTGATGGGCTGGCTGCACCTTGGGGGCGCTATTGTGCTGTACCTGGCCACGATGGTATTTGATGCAAGCGTATTCTTCTGGGTAGTATTGCTGTATTCCATTCTTTATATGCCTACCATTGCGTTGAGCAATAGTATCGCTTTCCAGCATATGACCAACCCTGGCAAACAGTTCCCATGGATCAGGGTATTTGGCACCATCGGTTGGATAGTAGCTGGTTTCCTGATCGGGAAACTGGGCATCGAGAAAACCTCTACCACGTTTGTGATCGCTGCCGGCGCCTCTGCGGCGCTTGGTATTTACAGTTTCCTGCTTCCCAATACGCCACCCAAAAAAGATGCAAGCGGTTCCGCTTCCAAAGCCCTGGGCACGGAAGCCTTTGCGCTGCTGAAGGATAAGGCATACCTCATTTTCTTCATTGCTGCCATCCTGATCTGTATCCCCCTCTCCTTCTATTACGGATTTGCCAATAAATTCCTGAATGAGATCGGCATGGATACGCCTGCATCAAAGATGATCCTCGGGCAATTCTCCGAAGCTATTTTCATTTTGGCCATTCCCCTGCTCTTCAACCGGATCGGGGTAAAGAATATGCTGATCATCGGTATGCTGGCCTGGATACTTCGTTACCTGGCATTCGCTTATGGCGATACCGGTGCAGGCACCTGGTTACTCTATGCAGGTATCATCCTGCATGGTGTTTGCTATGATTTCTTCTTCGTTACCGGTTATATGTATACGGAGAAAAAAGCAGGGGAAAAGATCAAGAGTGCCGCACAGGGTCTATTCACCTTCGCCACTTACGGCCTGGGTATGGTGATAGGAACGAAATTCTCCGGATATATCGCCAATAGCTATGTAACAGAAGGCGGCCATAACTGGAAAGGGATCTGGTTTGTACCCGCCTATATCGCTATCGGGGTATTGATCTATTTCATCCTTTTCTTCCGTGAGAAGAAACAACTGAAGGCTTAATAAAAAACTTTTAATACAAACAAACAATGAAAAGAATTGCGATGCTCGGATCCGGGTTCATCGGCCGCTTCTATGCGGAATCGATACAGGGATACAGAAGCAGGGACAAGATCGTGAGTGTTTATTCCCGTAAACAGGAAAGTGCCAAAAAGTTTGCAGACGATTACCATGTTGACTTTTACACTTCCAATCTGGAGGAAGCTATTGCCCGCCCGGAAGTGGATGTGGTTTGTATTTCATTGCCCAATCATATGCACGAAGAGGCAGTGATGCTCTGTTGCAAACACCAGAAAGCCGTGATCACCACCAAGCCGCTGGGCCGCAATGGTGAAGAGGCCAAACGTATGCTGGAAGCCGTGGAAAAAGCAGGCATCTTCAATGGTTATCTGGAAGACCTGGTGTATACGCCTAAATTCATCAAGGCCCTGGAATCCGTAAAGAACGGTGCGCTGGGCCGCATCCTCTGGGCCAAGAGCCGGGAAACGCATCCCGGGCCGCATAGCGACTGGTTCTGGGATATCGAAATGGCCGGCGGCGGTTGTATCCTCGATCTCGGTTGCCATTGCGTGGAGATCTCCCGCAGCTATATCGGGAAAGATATCAAGCCGGTTGAAGTGATGTGCTGGGCCGATACGCAGGTGAAACCCATCGATGCGGAAGACCATGCCATCGGACTGGTGAAATACGAGAATGGCGCTATCGGGCAGTTTGAAGTGAGCTGGACCTTCCGCGGCGGCCTCGATCTCCGCGACGAAGTGATGGGCACCGAAGGCACCATCTGGATCAATAGCTTCCTCCGTACCGGCTTCGATATGTTCACCACCGGCAAGGGCGCAGACTATGTAGCCGAAAAGGCGGAAAGCAATAGCGGTTGGCTGTTCCCGGTAGGCGATGAACTGAATGAGCTCGGCTATAACCATATGTTCATGGATATGTTCAATGCCATGGAGAATGGCAGCGCTCCCAAAGAAACATTCTATGATGGCTATGTGGTGAACTGTATCCTGGATGCAGCATATCGCTCCGCTAAATCGAAATTATGGGAGCCTGTGAAGCTCGATATCTGGCGCGGCCAGACCGGCGTTACCAAAGACAGTCACCTGGTGGAATTCGATAAGGATCATTACCTGGTGAAAGAAGAGATGACGCACTATGGCGCCAGGAAGCTGATATTGAAAAACAAGGAAACAGGAAAGATCAGTGAGAGAACGATCGATTGATGGATCGATCAAACAAATCATAACAGAGGGCTAACCAAACCAGTTGGCCCTTTTGCTTTGAGAGCGCCCGGCGCCCGCGTCCCCGCGAGTGCCTTCTATTGGCTCGCCTCCGGCGAGCGACGGCCACACCATCCCTGATCTCACCCCTCAGGACGGCTTATCCTTTGTGTTCCTGATCAGTCCCATGCCTGCAAAAAAGAATATGGCTCCCAGTATTGCGTAAATAATGATCAGCTTCACATTTCGTGTACCTTCTCCTCCATTTACGAAATTCATAGCCGCAAATATCAGTCCGATGGTTCCCAGGATCGAGAACACTATGCCCAGAATTCTTTTTTCCATGATCGTTTTTGGGGAACCGATTCAAATCTTGTGCCCGCGCCTGCCAGCAACAAAAAGGGCATGCCATGTCTGCAACTGCGGCAACAGACACGGTAATGCCCACCCTTGACCTGACGCTATCGGGTAAAATGCTGGTACTCTAGGCTGCCTTTTTCTTTCTGATATCCGCAGCTTGCACGCCCTGCTTTGGCAGTATCTTATCGCCCGGCAACTGCTGGTGCATCGCGGGCTTTGATGATCGTTGGTTTTGTTTTTCAGCCAGTTTCTCTTTCGTCAATTTTGAATAGAAGGAGGCAACCGGTTTTTCGCTGGCCAGTTGGGCTATCGTTTTCTTGCAACAAACAACGGTAAGCATGCCCATTGTAAGGAGAATGAATTTCGTATAGGATCTCATAATGATGGCTGTTTGATGAATGAGCTTATTTGATGCTGACCAATACATTGATCAACCCTGTTCCTTTACCATTGAATTCCTGCAGGGCTTTTCCCAGCGATTGCCCGGGTTTCAGTTTCCTGATATCCGCCTTCATGGCCACGCCGGGTGTGGAGGATGTCACCAGCAAATCCCCTCTTTCAATAGGCCCGCCTTCCAGGCAAACCTTGGTAGGGATCACGCCTATCACGCCCATCGGCACCATATATTGCAGTTTATCCTGCTCGGCATTTTGTTCGGTTAGCATTACGCCTGGTTTGGTAGCGTACACGCCCGCCACCAGCAGCGAATAGGGTTTGCTGGATTTTTCCATTTTCCGGTCGGAGTTTTTGGAGATCACCAGCACATCCCCTGGTTCATAACTACTACGAACACCTGATACTTCAAACAACTCGGCCACATCTGCGCCTCCTATTTGAGTGCCTCCGTTGAAGAAACCTTTCCCGGTATGGTCTATCCGGGCCACATTGGCGCCATTGGCCTGGAACACTGCTGTGTTGCCGGCTGCAGGGCCTTCCAGGGAGGCAACCAGTGCATTCCCGTTGGAAGCGCCATCCACATTGGCCTGGGCCAGTACGCCTGTTCCGCTATTGGCCGCATTGGCGCCACGTACACCTGCATAGCTGCCATCATTCCTTCCTGTAATGGCGGCGGCGCTATTGCTGAACCCGCGACCTACCACCGCTTCTCCCCCGGCGTTGTTCACGCCAAATACACCAGCGCCTCCCATATCATTGGCGATGCCGAAAACGCCATTACCCATGATGGCCACCGCGGTAATACCATTGCCGTATCCACTGTTGCTGGCAAACAAGGCATCGTTATAACTATTGGGATTGGAAATATCGAACAGTCCGGCAGTGCCCTCCGTGCTGGTGCCAAGAACGCCCACGCCGGTTGAGCTGCCGCCATAAACCCCATTGCCTTCAGTGGATTCCCCTTTCAGCCCAAATCCTTTGGGCGAGGAACCATAAACGCCCACACCACTACCGGCATGTTGCCCCCAGATGCCCATGCCCTCAGCACCGGATCCGTTATGGATCCCTTTGATGCCTGCGGACATAGCTCCTGCATTGGTGGCCGTTATGCTACCGGTAATGGCGCTCACATTGGGCTGTACAGATGCATTCACCCCAAGGAAGGCTTCACCGCTTCCATTATTGGTAAGCGTTAGTAATCCCGGGGTAGTGTTATTGACCGATGAAAATGGTAAGGAAAAACTATTGCTTGCCGGAATATCGCCCGGCTTCCATTGGGTGCCATCATATTTGAGCACCTGCCCGGCTACAGGCTGGATATCGCTCAGGGCCACTCCTTTCAATTTCGAAATGGCGGGATTGGGATAATACCCGGCCAGGTCACCACCTGCCACTCCGGTAGGATTGGCTTTACCCGCATACATCGCATAAGGTACGCTTTGTAACCTGCCTGTTCCCATATCGGACAATTTATTGCCTCCGCCCGGATCGATCTCCACCTGCAGGTATCTGGCCATTCCATTGCTCCAGTTGATGGCGCTCAACGTGCCGGTCACATTGGTGGCGCCTTCACTGCCGATGGCGATATTGACCATCCCAAATCGATTGGTGGTCACTTTTCTCGTTTCCTGGAAAACGATCGGCCCTTCAGGAGCACCCTCCCTGATGGATAACCGGATTGTGATGGTTTGATCGCGGAGAGGGTCACCATTCATATTACGTACTACTGCCTGATAATTGATCTGGTCTCCCACCTGGGCCGATAATGACACAGTCAACATCATACAAAGGATCGGAAGTATTAGCCTTTTCATAATTATTGGATGTTAGGGAATGAGAGGATATGCTTATTTGTTTACTTTCATTATTGGGAAACTGCTTTTGCGGGGAGCTCCACGCTCCGGATACAACTCCACTCTCAACGTGAACATGCCGTTCACGTACGTATTCATAGGAATGGTCTCTGAAACACCATTCGAAACAGGATACACTTTGTAAAAGACCATTCCGGCATTTTGATCAAATAACATGATCCTGATCTGCCCTTTTTGTTTGGGCATGACCGTTATATACAGCTTGTCTGCAACCGGGTTGGGAAACAAGGTCACTTCGTCAATGCTCAAAGCATTGTAGTTATTGGGTGTTGATTTGCCCGCCAGTTGCGTGGGCTGTAACAATCCATTGGTCAGGAACACCGTGCTGTCGCTGTTCTTCATGGTGCTGGTCAACACCATTTCGCCAGCGCTCCAGTCCATGAGGAAGACGGCTTTCTTGCCCGATCCCCCGGAAACATTGATGGCTTGTGTGGTCATGGTTTGCGCATGCCCGCAGAAACAACTGATCAACACGATGAGCACGGCCAGTATAAAGATGGAAATGGTTCGCATAAGGATAGTTTTATTGGATCATTGGTTTTCCTGGCTACTTTATTTGGTTACTACGATCTTTTCTGTGTACGCTTCATTATCCAGCAACACTTTCACCGCGTAAACGCCTCTTTGCCATTTTTCCACCCCGTTCACACTGATGCTGGAAACCCCTCTGCCGATGGTGGTATTCATAGTATGGATGGTTTGCCCGGCCATATTGTAAATGATCACCTGTACACTCTTGCTGCTCTTGCTGGTGATATTGAGTTGCAATTGATCTTTCACCGGGTTGGGTGTAATGGAGATCCCGGCCGTTCCGGAATTGCTCAATACGATCCTGATGATCTTGCTGTATACAGGATAGCCTTTGGCGTTCTTCATCTTCAACCTGTAGTACAATACGGGCGACGAAAGCTCAGTTACATTATCGGTAAATCCGTAAGAAGCGGAATACAGTTCTTTTGCAGCCGGCAGTTCTCCGGCAGGCAGGAAGTTGATGCCATCCGTACTTCTTTCGATACCGAATGAACTGCTCTCCTGGTTATTGGCCACTGTCCAGTTGAGGTTCATCATTCCATTTTTATAGTTTCCTTCCCATGCCGTGATCTTGCTGGAAAGTACTACACAGAGCGGGTCCCAGTTGAGAGTAACGGTATCCGTTGCATAGGTGGAGCAACCTGTTGCCAATACCTGGGTAACGATATAGGTGCCGGGTGCATTCACTGTGATGGAAGGCCCGGTATTACTGCCAACGATGGAGCCATCGGGCGTTGACCAGGTATATTGTGAGGTGGATACCGGGTTGGATACATTTACCTGTGCATTCTCAATGGTGCCGCAGAAAACGGATCTGTCTGCCAGGGCTGTGGCCCGCGGCGCCAGGAAGAAATCGAAGGGGCCTACAAAATCCTTCAGTGCGGCGGTAAAGGAAGTAGAAGCCCGGCTTTTCACCAGGATACGCCTGAACGGCATGCCACATGCATCACCTCCTAACAGTGTAACAGGGTCAAGCCCAAGCTTGGTGAGGTTCACGGAGAATTCCATGAATTGCCCTGCGATATAATTATTCTGTACACTGTTATCTCCCAGCACCAATTGAAAAGGGCCAGCCCATGCATTGGGGCCACTGGTCAAACCAGTATAGAATGCGCCGGCCGTTTTGGGTACGATGCCTGCATAACCGAATTGCGAGCCGGTTGATGCCCCATCGAAACTGCCCGTCCAACTAAAACCGGTTGGCGTGGTGGTGAGCGAAGATCGATCCACCCATATCCGTGCCTCGATATAACTGAGGGCATTATTGGTATACTCGGCCGTGAAAATGATATCGCCGGGAACGGTCACCTCGCCGGCAGCATTGAATTTCCAGGAGGTATGTCCAGCGTCGGGGCCATATCCATAGAATTTGAGAGAGGCCCGGTCGTAATAGATATCGGTCTGGTACATTTCAAAATCGAAATAACGGTTACCAGTAACGCTTTCGATGGACACGCCTCCCATCATCCATAATGAGTCGCTGGATGTGGTGCCTGCACCGGCACGGCGGACATGCACCATCATATCCAGGATCTCGTTCTTATCGGGTACGGATTGTGCTACGGGGCAAGACCAGTTTGCTGGTGACATTCCATTTTTGCTGGCGCCACTGGCAAACATGGTGGAGTCGTTTCCCTGGTAATCGCGGATGAATACCGCGTCTATCCATCGTTTCTGATTGATCACCGTATACGGCGCCACACGCATGGTGCGGAAGAATGGTATTTTGCGGAAATTGAGATCAGTGGCATAGCGGGCTACTATTTGCGCAGCACCGGTGGTATCGATCACCCAGGTACCGGCGCCGAAGCTGCCCGGAGCACTGAACCAGTCGTCCGTTCCGGATTGCTGAATCCCATTAAAGAAATTTGACCTCAGATCTGCGTCCACCCCAAAGCCGGCTTTTGCCACCGGCGTGGTAATTTGAGCCTCGGCACAGGTGGCGCAGAACAACAAAGCCAGGAGGCGTAAAATTGTTTTCATCAGATAGGATTTTGATAATGGATTCTGGGTAAAAATAATCACCCGAAAATTTATTCACTAATGATTACGAACTAATTTTCAATTAATTGTGCTACATCAATTATTTAAATATTTCCTTTTCAAACAGGTTACGAAACAAGTTTCAGCTTTTACTAAGGAGGTTTTTTCATGCTCCGGCAAAAAAATCGGGTAACGGTCCCATACCTGCGAAACCACCATCTGCCCTATCCATCTCCCCTTTTATGCAATATTCCTTTTCCAAAAACGTTGTTACACATTATTGACGGAAATCATGTTTCTATGAAAAACAGGTCTGTTTCAGGAATATTTCTGGCGATTGTGGCCATCATCGCACTAGCGGTTGGATGTCATAAAGGCTTCATTGAAGAACAGCCGGAAACTCCCAATCCGGAACCTGTTGCCCTGGGACCTGAATTCAAGACCAATTGTACCGATGCGCCGGATTATGGCAGCACACTGATCTGCTTCAAATGGAAAGGACCGAAAAATGATCATATCATCACCCCATTGAACAATCCTGGCGATGGGAAATATATAGCCTGGCCACAGGGATTGACAATCGATAGCAGCACGGGAGCTATCAATGTATCCAAAAGCGAAACGGGCGCCAGGTATATGGTGGGCTTCATAAAGAATGGTACAAGCGATACCTGCAAAACAGAGATCATCCTGGGAGGCATCACTTATGTAGATAATATTTACGTGATGTCGGAAAACGATACACTGGCTGCTCCCTATTTCAATGCAAGCCCCGTTGCCAGCCCTGTTTGTGATGCCAATAATAACAATCCTCCTACCGCCAACGACTGTGAATTCGATGATGGCGATGATGATGATAACGGTAACGGTCAAAGTGATGAACCGCCTCCGGGGCCCAGGGCCAACGACCAGCATGTGAAAGTGCGCACCAACAACGGCGTGATCAATTTGAAACGCTCACTCGAAGAAGGTGTATTTGGTCCCAATCCAAAGAACGGCGCCAGTAAGGAGGTTGCCATTTACTACCGCCTCAACGATTGCAGCAATAAAGCATTGCAGAAGATCAATATCCGCTTGCTTTATTACGAGAAGAGATCAGACATCCCGCAGAATTTATCAAAGGATATCAGTGCCCGAAGGAATGATTTCTTCTTATCACGATATATCTCTTCGCCAACGGCGCCCAGACCGCCGCAGATCATCATTGCAAGATTGGCAGAGTAGACCTGATCCTTAGCGTACCTGGCCCTTTAACCCTAAAAAACAGTTATGCACTGGAAAACCTTGCTGCTATTGGTTTTGCTGTTGTGCAACCGGATCTGCCTACTTGCTGCCGATCCGGGAAAGGGTATCCTGGCGCTATACCAGAAGGCAGACCAGCTATTCAACCACCCTGCTCCCACCCCGCAAATGGATAGCATG
>JAGIAP010000071.1:16220-18765 GCA_017744805.1 Chitinophagaceae bacterium
GAAGTGATCAGTCGCCTGGAAAAAGGATTTACGGCAGATACCCTGCTATTCCAGTCCTGGTTGAAAAAAGGCATCCTGCTCGATGTAAAGAGTAATTATCCCGAAGCCAAAAATGCCTATCTCGCTGCACTATCTGTTCACAAAAAGAATACAAACTGGAGCGATTCCCTCCTGTTTACCGTATCCCTTTACACAGGCTCCGTGTATTATCATCTCAATCAATTCGATTCAGCCAACTATTACCTGGCAAAAGCAGAAGACCTGAGTAAGGTCTGGCCGGGAGTACCCGAAAAGGAGCGCCTGTACAATGTTTGGGGAGCCATGTTTTACGAAAGTGGCAATTACCGCCAAAGTGGTAATTTCTTTTCACAGGCCCTGGAGATAGTAAAGAACAAGGTCCCTTACGATAAGATCTCGGCTATCAATTTCGAGAATAATATTGCCGCTTCATACTACCGGCAGGAGCAATATGAGAAGTCGCTAACCATTTATAACCGCTTGCTGAAACAAGGGCTGTTCACCAATCAGATCTGGTTGAACATGGGCAAATCGCATCTGGCCATGGGCAATTACCATACGGCATTGCAATGTTTCCAGAAAGTGAAAAGCCAGGATGTGCCGGGCGTCGACAATGAAATAGCACAGGTGCAATTATTGCTGAACGATACCAAAGCGGCATCACTGGCCCTGGAGCGGTTTGCAGACAGGAACGATATCCGGAACAACAAAAGCGTTGATGCAGGGATCTATTTTTTATACAAAGCGAAACTACAATCGAAACTTAACCAGTTCACAGACGCCCTTGCTTCGTTGCAAGAGTCCATCATCGTTTTTTCCGGCAATTTCAGGAACAAGGATATCTATTCCAATCCTTTCGGGTTCACCGGCAGTTTCGCTTCCTATAAATTATTCGAGGCCCTGAATTTGAAAGCTGCCGTATTTCAAGAGTTGTACAATAATGACCAGCAGGAGATCAACCTGCAGGCCTCTCTGGCTACTTATCAAACTGCCATCTCTTTATTACGCTATATCGAGAAAAGCTATGATACGGATGATGCCAGGTTGCTCCTGAAAAAGAACAGCAGGATGGTGTACGATGCTGCTTTTGCGGTTTGTATGCACCTGAACAAACTCCATCCCGGTGGGCCCTTCCTGGAGCAGGCATTCCTGGTAGCGGAAAAAAGCAAAGCCTCCGTGATCTCGCAGCAGTTGAAAGAGCACCAGTTCAAACAGACCAGGGGCATTGCGCCTGCTTTATTGCAAAAAGAAAGAGAGCTCAAATACCATATTGCCAGGCTGAATATCAGGATCGATCAGGGAAACGATGGAGAGCCTGTTGAAGGACTGGTGAAAGAGAAAATGAATTTCGAGATAGAGCTGGCAAAGCTTCAACAGGAAATAGAAAAGAATAATGGTTATTACAAGCTCAAATACGAAGAGTCCTATCCCGGAGCTGAGCAGATCCGTGCATCCCTCGGACCGGATCAGGCATTGATCAGTTTGTACGCAGGCCCCAATAGCTTGTATGCATTCGTGGTCAGCAACAATTCCTTCCGGTATGTTCAGATCGATTCCCTGCAAGAGGTAAAACAATGGATAGAGAACTGGACAAGCGCATTGCAGTCAACGAGCCCGGGCAAAAGGTTCAGGGAAGAAGGGACCGGCCAGCAATTGTTCCGTCGATTGATCCTGCCCGTGAGAGCGCTCACCGGCGGACGGAAAGAATGGATCATCATCCCCGATGATGTATTGCATTTCCTCCCGTTTGAATCCCTTCCCGAAAATGATGGATCCCCATTGTTGGCAAGCACTACCATCAGTTATCATTTCTCCTCCCAGTTTGTGGTTCCTCCAACTGCCAAACAAAAAGATCCAAGGGCATACAGTGTATTGTCCATGGCACCTTTCAGCCAGTCAGGATTGCCCATGCCGGATCATTCGGTCTTGTTTGCACTGCCATCATCCCTGAACGAGATCGAAGGGCTTCCCGGTCAAAGCCTGGTTGACAAAGAGGCTACCAAACAGCATTTCCTGGAAGATATCAACCGGTTTCCCATTCTGCATTTTGTTACCCATGCCATTGCAGATAAGAATAATAGTGGACGATCCTTCCTGGCATTCTATCCCGACCATAACAGTGTGGACGAGAACCGGCTCTATGCGGAAGAATTATACGGCCTCGATATGGACAGCACGGAACTGGTGATCCTCAGCGCCTGTGAAACCGGTAATGGACAATTGGTAAATGGAGAGGGAGTGATGAGTGTATCCAGGGGATTTGCCTATGCAGGTTGCCAAAGCATCATCAATAGTTTATGGAAGGCAGACGATAAAGCTTCTTCTTTTATCCTGAAACATTTTCACCAATACCTGCGGAAGGGATATTCGAGAACAAGATCCCTGCAATTGGCGAAACTGGATTTCATCAACAGCGATGCTTTGCATAAAGCACCGGGATACTGGGCCAATTTTGTTTTGATCGGCAATACGGATCCCCTGGTGAGCAGCAGCGCTATATCATTATCCTGGCCGATTTTTGTTGGAC